>CADBOX010000201.1 GCA_902796415.1 uncultured Lachnospiraceae bacterium | reverse complement strand
ATAATATTACCATCCACCACAGATGCCTGGTCCACCCAGGTAGCACCTGCGTTACGCATATCGTCCATGATACCGGGAGTAGAAGTAACTGTCTTTCCACGAAGGATATCTGCAGAGATCAGAACCCAGCCTGCATGGCAGATCTGTCCGATGGGTTTTCCGGCTGCATTAATCTTACGTACGATATCAAGAACCTCCGGAAAACGGCGCAGCTTGTCCGGTGCCCAGCCTCCGGGAACCAGAAGTCCGTCATATTCCTCCGGATCCACATCTTTAAAACTGATGTCCGATTCCCATGGTACACCATATTTACCATGATATTTGTGCTTTGCCTCTGCCCCGGCTGTCACCACTTCGCATCCCTCTTCCCGGAGACGAAGGGTGGGGTAAGTCAGCTCAAGATCTTCGAAATCATCACTGATCAAAGATAATATCTTCTTCATTTTGCTACCTCCTTCTTATTTCATTATTTATTAAATTAAATCATGTGAAATCTTTTTCTTTCATTATCCTTCCCGGTTCATCAGTCCCCGGATCCCTACCAGGATCATCGTCAGCACAAATCCGGCTGCCAGACCTCCCAGATGGGCTGCATTATCCACATCGCTTACCACGAATCCATATCCCGCGCTTAACAGAATGATAAAAATCATCCCACGAAGGGTCATCCCCTCCACACTCCTTCTCCGTTTCAGGATTACATTTTCCAGGATGAGAAAAAGCAGACCACCCATCACGCCGAAGATGGCTCCGGAGGCTCCTCCGGATACTGTGGAAGGATCAGGCGCCAGGGTCAGCTGCAGGGAAGTGTAGGATGCGATCAGCCCGGACAGGAGATAGAGGATAGCGTAGGATACCTTGCCCAGATATCTTTCCACCGTTCCCCCGATCAGGATCAGCATCAGCATATTTTCTCCCAGATGATGGATCCCGAAATGGATGAACATGGATGTAAACAGGAGATAGTACCTGCCCTCTTCCATCACGTAAGGGTAAACCAGACCGCCATGTCCGGCCATAAAAGACGGATCCTGCGGATCTCCCAGGATACTGAGGATAAGGAAAACCAGGATATTGATCAGGACGATGGCTGTATTCACCGGTGTGAAGGTGGAGGTGATGCGGTTTCTTTCCGCCTTTCGCGCCCTTTCATTCCACCGGCATGTGAAGTCCTCGATCCAGCCCTCCAGCCCGAAGAATTCACCCCTCTGGTTCTCATAGATTGTCAGCCTTCCGCTTTTTCGGTTCAGAATCCAGACATCCTTGAAGTCCTGAATCCCGGAAAGCAGCCAGCTATCCGCTTTCTCCGTCCGGATCAGGACAAGCAGGGTTTCCACAGGAACCCTGCTGACTATCATAATCTTATCTGCCGTCTGCTTCAGCGCCAGGTGCTCCGCCTCCGGATCCACCGGCTTCTGGCCGGGAAGGGTCTCCTGAACTACACGAAGCAGAAGAATACGATCCTCCTGCTTCTTTTGAAAATATATCTCTTCCCCGTATTCTACCGGCTGATAGCCGTTCCAGGTCAGTTGTCGATACAAGTCACTGTAATACTGTCGTCTGTCCATTTGCTCTAAAACATCTTCAGGATGGCTTCTTTGGGCATGAATCCTACGTTCTGTTTCACCAGCTGGCCATCTTTAAACACCATGAGGGTAGGGATACTGAATACCTTGAACTTTCTCTGGAGGTCTCTCTCCTCGTCCGTGTTCACTTTTCCTACCTTGATCTTTCCTTCATACTCTCTTGCGATTTCTTCCACAACGGGCGCAACCATGCGGCATGGACCGCACCAGGGTGCCCAGAAATCCACCAGTACCGGTATGTCGGACTGCAATACTTCCTGTTCAAAATTGTCTTTTGTAATCGTAATTTCTGCCATAGAAAAAGCCCCCTTTCCCATCTTTGTATTTCATTATAATTCAATTCCAATTAAGCGTCAACCTGTGCATAACCTCTCTTCTTACAGATCATCCATGATTTTTATGGCAGCTTTTTTTCTGGATATTCCGTGATCCATGGCAGTCTTTCCGATGAGTCTGTGAGCCTGATCTTCGGTCATTTGCTTTTTCTCAATCAGCATAAATTTCGCTTTGTCAATCGTCCGCAGGTCGTCCATCTTATCCTGCATGTCCCGGACCTTTTTTTCAAAGTGATGCCTCTTATTCTGTATGGCAGTAAGAAATCGGATCGCTTTATCAATTCTCCCCCAATGAAAGGGTTTTGGCAGGACAAGCACCCCGTAATCCGTGACTTTTTCCGTCATATCATCATATATCTCTTTTGGCACAACGAGCAGGACCGATGCATTGCTGTTATCAATCACATCCAATGATATTTCCAAGCCGTTTTCATCCGGAAGCGGAGCATTGATGATCACCAGGTCATAGTAACGTTCAAGGATACACCTTCTCGCAAGACTGGCACTCTGACGGATTTCTACGGACAGGTAGCTTCTCTTGGGAAGGGACCGTTTTACGATAGCATCGAAATGTTCCGAGGCGGATATTATCAACACAGAGTGCTGTATGAGCTCGTCTTTTGGCATAAAATCCCCCCTCAGAATCCGGTGTACTCCTTCAGAATACCCTTCGGAACATATTTCCTGACAAAGTCGCTCTCCAAGGCCAGTTTTGCTGCTTCCTCTCTGGATGTGGGCAAGGCTGCTTCCTTCTCAGACATTTCTTCCGGTAATACCAGTTTCTCCTCAATTCCCTCGATCCCTGCATAGATTAAAAGCGCATAGACCAGATAGGGATTGCAGCCTGCATCCGGACTTCTGAGCTCAACTCTTGTCTGGCCCTTATAGGTTTCCATGTACATAAGCTCCGATTCGCCGCGTCCCGACCAGTCCACCTTGTCCGGAGCCGTGCTGTTGCCAAATCTGGAGTAGGATGCATCGGTTGCGTTAAGAAAGATCGTAATCTCTTTTATGACACGGATGATACCTGCTGCCACATACCTGATCACATCATTTCCCAGCCTGTCCACGGCATAAATATTGATATGGTATCCATTTCCCGGTTCTCCGGCAATCGGCAAGGGAGAGAAATCCGCAGTCAGTCCGTACCGATTCGCCACGGTGCTTACCGCCATCTTAAATGTGGTCATCTGATCCGCAGCCTTAAGAGGCTTCCCATAATGAAAATCAATCTCATTCTGCCCGGGGCCCCTCTCATGATGAGACCTTTCCGGAGTCAGACCCATGCGCTCTATGGTGAGGATGATTTCCCTTCTGACATTCTCGCATTTGTCAGCTGGCGCAATATCCAGATATCCTGCCCGGTCATAGGGGATCTTCGTGGGATTCCCCTGTTCATCATTTAAAAACAGATAAAACTCCATCTCCGTTCCAAAACGGAATTCAATCCCCAGCTTGTCTGCTGCTTCCACGGCTTTCTTCAAAATGGTACGGGTGTCAGCCTGATATTCTTCCCCTTCCGGTGTGTATAAGTCACAAAACATCCTTAAAACTTTCCCGCTGTCGGGTCTCCAAGGAAGAACGGAGAGGGTGTCCGGATCAGGTTTTAAATATAAGGATGCATAAGGGCAGTCTCTGAAACCTGCGATTTCCCTGGCATTTATGGGTATCCCGTCCTCAAAGGCTTTTTTTATCTCTCCGGGCATGATGGATATGTTCTTCTGAACCCCATATGCATCACGAAAAGCCAGGCGGATAAACTTTGCATCTTCCTCCTCTATATAATTCATCACATCTTCTAACATAAACCGCATCTCTCTCCTCCTTGCACATTCAATCAGTTTTTCAGGCTGTCATATGGTGGAAATCCTTGGCGAGATATCTTCCAGGACATCCAGCAGGATCCGTACCGTATCCAGGGAGGTAAACATGGTAACCCCGTTCTGGATGGCACATTTTCTGATCTCTATCCCGTCATTGTAATGAATCCCCGACAGGATTGCTCTGGTATTGATAATATAGCTGACATATCCTCTTCGGATGGATCTCAGGATCTCATCGCTTCCTTCACTTATCTTACCACGGATACGGGTTCTAATCTGATGTTTTTTCAAAAACATACCTGTTCCTGCCGTCGCCTCGATATTAAATCCAAGCTCATAGAAACGCCGGATCAGAGGAAGTGCTTCCTCCTTATCTTCATCTGCTAAGGTGACGATGACCGTCCCATACTCTCTCATCCTGACTCCGGATGCCTGGAGGGCTTTATAAAATGCTCTTTTCAGGCTTTTGTCATAGCCGATGGCTTCCCCGGTTGATTTCATTTCCGGGGACAGATAGGCATCCATTCCGTTCAGCTTCTCAAAGGAAAAAGCCGGGGCTTTCACATACCAGAAGTCTTTCTCCGGCAAGACGGCATCATCCAGTCCCATCTCATGTAGAGTCTGCCCCAACATCACCCGGGTGGCGATATCCACCAGAGAAACTCCTGTTGATTTAGACAGGAAAGGAACACTTCTGGATGCTCTGGGATTCACCTCGATCACATAGACATGCTCCTCCTTATCCACGATAAACTGGATATTGAACAACCCCCGGATTCCAATGCCTTTTCCGAGTTTTTTCGTGTAATTCCATATCTTCTCCTTCACTTCAGAGGAGATGGAAAAGGGGGGATAGACGCTGATACTGTCCCCGGAATGAACACCGGTACGCTCCACCAGTTCCATGATTCCAGGCAGATAGACATTCTCCCCGTCACAGACCGCATCGACCTCCACTTCCTTGCCCACGATATATTTATCGACCAGTACCGGTCTGTCTTTATCTACTTCCACTGCAGTTTTCAGGTAATGGATCAACATCTTTTCATTTGCAACGATCTCCATGGCTCGTCCGCCCAGGACGAAGGAAGGTCTTACCAGAACAGGATAGCCGATCATCTCAGCTGCTTTGATACCGCCTTCTATGGTGGTGACAGCGATACCCTGGGGATGGGGGATCTCCAGTCTGTTGATAAGAGCTTCAAAAGCATCTCTGTCCTCTGCCTTGAAGATGGCCTCCGGCCCGGTCCCAATGATTTTTACTCCTCTTTCCGAAAGGGGACCGGCCAGGTTTACCGCAGTCTGTCCTCCCAGAGAGGCAATCACTCCCAGAGGCTGTTCCAGGTCGATGATATTCATGATATCTTCCACAGTAAGAGGTTCGAAATACAATTTATCCGCGATGGTATAATCCGTCGAGACCGTCTCCGGATTATTATTGATTACGATAGCTTCATAGCCCATCTGTTGAATCGTTTTCACCGCATGCACGGTGGAGAAGTCGAACTCCACCCCCTGCCCGATCCGGATGGGGCCTGACCCCAATACGATAATCTTCTCCTTATCAGAGACGACAGATTCATTTTCTTCTTCGTAGGTGGAATAAAAATAAGGCACATAGCTCTCGAATTCGCTGGCGCAGGTATCGATCATCTTGTAGACAGGACGAATCCCGTAGTGTCCTCTTAACTGGCGGATATCTTCCTCTCTGCATCCTGCCAGCTCTGCGATATAGGAGTCCGAAAACCCCATTCTTTTGGCTTCATACAATAAATCACGGTCAGGGAACGGTTCCCTTCCTGCCAGAAGATATGACCGGCAGGTTTCTTCTACTTTTATCTCAAAATCGACGATTTTTTTAATCTTATCCAGAAAGAACATATCGATCTTCGTTCTCATATAGATAGTATGGGGGTCTGACCCCAGCCAGAGTAATTCCGATATGGCATATAGTCTGTCATCTGTTCCCTCCTCAATATATGACAGCAGCTTGTCCATGGCTTCCTTTTTATTCTCCGGATCTTTTTTATCCGACAGGTTCTTCACATCGAATTTCTCCAGATGGATATGATTCTTCCCATCCTCCAGAGACCGGATCGCTTTCAGAAGGCTCTCCTCCATGGTCCGTCCGATACTCATGGTCTCTCCTGTTGCTTTCATCTGGGTGGACAGACGGTTGGATGCCGCATCAAACTTGTCAAAGGGGAATCTGGGCATTTTGGTTACCACATAATCCAGGGCCGGTTCAAAACAAGCCGGTGTATTGGCCAGACGAATCTCATGAAGGTCCATACCCACGGCGATTTTTGCTGAGACTTTGGCAATAGGGTATCCACTTGCTTTTGATGCCAGAGCAGAAGACCTGGACACCCTGGGATTGACTTCAATCACATAGTAATCAAAGGATTCCGGGTCCAGGGCGAACTGCACATTGCACCCCCCTTTAATCTCCAGGGCCCGGATAATCTTTAAAGCGCTGTCTCTTAACATATGGTATTCTTTGTTAGTGAGGGTCTGGCTGGGTGCTACCACCACGGAATCCCCGGTATGGATTCCCACCGGATCCAGATTCTCCATATTACATACGGTGATTGCCGTATCGTTGGCGTCACGGATCACTTCGTATTCAATCTCTTTATATCCTTTTATACTCTTTTCAACCAGCACCTGACCTACAGGAGATAAGGAGAGTCCCGTCTTCATTTTCTCCCTCATCTCATAAGAGTCATTGGCAAATCCCCCGCCGGTTCCACCCAGAGTAAATGCGGGTCTTAAAATCACCGGATATCCGATTCTCTCGGCTGCTTCACATCCACTTTCAATACTGTCACAGATATCCGAGGGTACTACAGGTTCCCCCAGTTGCTGACACAATTCCTTAAATTTCTCTCTGTCTTCCGCCCTTCGGATACTTTCCGCCCCGGTTCCCAGGAGCTCAATCTCACATTCGTCCAGCACTCCCTTATCATAGAGCTCCAGGGACAGATTCAGCCCTGTCTGGCCTCCAAGCCCCGGGATGATGGCGTCGGGTCTCTCATAACGACAGATTCTGGCCAGATATTCCAACGTCAGGGGCTCCATATAGACCTTATCTGCGATAGAATGATCCGTCATGATGGTTGCGGGGTTGGAATTAGCCAGGATAACCTGGTATCCTTCCTCTTTCAGGGCAAGGCAGGCCTGGGTTCCGGCGTAGTCAAATTCTGCCGCCTGGCCGATGACGATGGGGCCTGACCCTATCACCAATACTTTTTTGATATCCCTTCTTTTTGGCATAATTTATCCTCTTCTCATTAGTTCCGTGAACCGTTGAAACAAGTGGCTGCTATCCTGAGGTCCCGGAGCACTTTCCGGGTGATACTGAACAGAGAAGACCCTGTCTTCTTTCCGAAATACTCCTTCTACCGTATCATCCAGGATGTTGATATGGGAAATGGACAGACCGGTCCCGGCCAAGGACCTCCTGTCAACAGCGTAACTGTGGTTCTGGCTGGTAATCTCCAGTTTTCCGCTAAAAACATCTCTGACCGGATGATTTCCTCCCCGATGGCCGAATTTCAGCTTGTAAGTCTTCGCTCCGTAAGACAGAGCCAGGAGCTGATGTCCCAGGCAGATGCCGAACATGGGTATCTTGCCCTTCAACGTCTTCAGCGTTTCGATTACCTGGGGAAGATCCCGTGGGTCTCCCGGTCCATTGGAAATCAGTACTCCATCCGGATGCAGGGAAAGGATCTCCTCCCAGCCGGTATCGAAAGGAACAATAGTGACATTACACCGGTTCTGATTCAGCATTCGTATGATATTGGTCTTCATCCCGCAGTCTATGGCCACCACATTGTATAAAGGGTTTGAAGTACGGCTGTACCATTTTTTCCTGCAGCTGCACCTTCTTACCGCATCATGGGGAACCGGAATCTTCCGGATTTCTTGCACACCTTCTTCCGGAGACAGATCCTCATCTGTGATGAGACATCTTCGAGACCCCAGATCACGGATGCTCCGAACCAGTTTTCTGGTATCGATTCCGCAGATACCCGGTATCCCGTTCTCCTCCAGAAGTTCCGCCAATGTCTTGGCCCATCGGAAGTTGGATGGATTGTCATTGATATCCCGGACAATCAAGGCAGAGGGGGAGATGATCTTACTTTCGTAATCTTCATCCGTCACCCCATAATTCCCCATCAGAGGATATGACATCACGACGGCCTGGTCTGTGTAAGAAGGATCGGAAAGAATCTCCTGATATCCTGCCATGGAGGTATTAAAAACAATCTCACAGACTCTCTGAGCGGATCCACCGAATCCTGTCCCCTGATATACTGTTCCGTCCTCCAGTATGAGTCTTCTGTCATACCTCATGGCCCGACTCCCCCTTTGTTATGCTATACTTGCAGGCTGACCCCACAAATTCCTGAAAAAGGGGATGGGGTCTGTTAGGCCTGGATTTGAATTCCGGATGAAACTGGACTCCCAGGTAAAAATCCAGCTCCGGTAGTTCCACAGTCTCCACCAGACTTCCGTCCGGTGACAGACCGGATAATTTCAGCCCATATTGCCTCAGAATCTCCCTGTAATCATTATTGAATTCATAGCGGTGTCTGTGTCTTTCGGCGATTTCTCTCTTTCCGTAACAACGCTCCATCAGGCTGCCAGGCAGGATACAGCAGGGATAGCTGCCCAGACGGAGGGTACCGCCCTTCTCTATCTGATCTGACTGTCCCGGCATAAAATCAATCACTTTATGTTCGGAAGGATGATCAAACTCCCCGGAGCAGGCATCCGTTATGCCGGCAACATTCCTGGCAAACTCTATCACTGCGATCTGCATACCCAGGCAGATCCCAAAATAGGGGATATCATTTTCCCTGGCATATTCTGCCGCCAGGATCATCCCTTCCGTCCCCCGGTTGCCGAAGCCTCCCGGTACGATGATGCCGGAAGCCTCACTCAGTTTTTCTATGTAGTTGGATTCATCTATTTCCTCGGAATCAATCCACAGGATATCCACATGGGTCTTTAAGCTAAAACCTGCATGATGAAGGGCCTCTGCCACAGACAGATAGGCATCATGAAGCTGAACATATTTCCCCACAAGAGCGATGGTCACTTTCTGGCTTGTATCTTCGATGGCTCTATTTAACTGCTCCCAGTCCTCCAGATCCGGTGGAGGCAGGCGGAGCCCCAGCTCCCGGCAAACCACACCGGAAAAATTGGCTTTTTCCAACATAAGGGGGGCGGCATAGAGGCTGTCCAGGGTCCTGTTCTCGATGACACAGTCCTCTTTCACATTGCAGAACATAGATATCTTTCGGAATATACTCTCCTCCAGCGGTTCGTTGCAACGCAGAACGATGATATCCGGGGCGATTCCCATACCCTGCAGTTCCTTTACCGAATGCTGGGTTGGCTTTGATTTATGCTCATGGGAACCATGCAGATAGGGAACCAGAGTGACATGAATAAAGAGACTGTTTCCTCTTCCCATCTCCAGAGAAATCTGCCTGGCTGCCTCCAGAAAAGGCTGGGATTCGATATCTCCGATGGTTCCGCCGATTTCTGTGATGACCACATCCGCCCCGGTCTCCTTCCCTGCATGATAAACAAACTCCTTAATCTCATTGGTGATATGGGGTATGACCTGGACGGTAGATCCCAGGTATTCTCCCCTTCTTTCTTTATTCAGAACATTCCAGTAGACCTTTCCCGAAGTGAGATTGGAATATCTGGTCAGATCTTCATCGATAAAACGCTCATAATGCCCCAGATCCAGGTCTGTCTCCGCACCATCCTCCGTCACGTACACCTCCCCATGCTGATAGGGGCTCATGGTCCCGGGATCCACATTAATATAAGGGTCCAGCTTCTGAGCAGCGACTTTCAAACCCCTGGCTTTCAACAGCCTTCCCAGAGAGGCTGCGGTTATTCCTTTACCCAGTCCGGATACAACACCTCCGGTCACAAAAATATATTTGGTCATTATGACGCCTCCTTTACTCCCATTCCACCGTAGCCGGCGGTTTCTGGCTGATGTCATACACCACTCTGGAAATACCTGCCACTTCATTTACGATCCTTGCCGCAGTACATTCCAGCAGATCATAAGGCAATCTGGTCCAGTCTGCTGTCATAAAATCTTCTGTCGTGACTGCCCGGAGAGCCACCACATATCCATAGAACCTGGCATCTCCTTTCACTCCCACACTTCGTGAATCGGTCAGCACGGCAAAATACTGACCCGGCTTCTGATCCAAGTCCGCCTTCCCTATTTCTTCCCGGAAAATGGCATCTGCCTCCTGCAGTAA
Organism: uncultured Lachnospiraceae bacterium; assembly: GCA_902796415.1. Taxonomy (GTDB): domain Bacteria; phylum Bacillota; class Clostridia; order Lachnospirales; family Lachnospiraceae; genus Anaerobutyricum. The sequence goes on along the minus strand of CADBOX010000201.1, from coordinate 3,748 downwards.
CTTCACTTTCTCTTCGGTAATTTCTCCCAGGATACGGACGGCCAGACCCGGTCCCGGGAAAGGCTGCCTGAAGACCAGTTCAGGAGGTATCCCCAGCATGATTCCCGCTTCCCTCACTTCATCCTTAAAGAGCTGATTTAAGGGTTCGACGATCTGTTCAAATGATACGTCCTCGGGGAGTCCTCCCACGTTATGGTGACTCTTTATCACAGCAGAAGCTCCTTTACCACTTTCTATCACATCAGGGTAGATGGTTCCCTGGGCCAGAACAGATATGGGGCCGACCTTTCTTGCTTCCTCTTCAAATACCCGGATAAATTCCTCCCCGATAATCTTACGTTTCTGCTCCGGTTCCCATATCCCCTTCAGCTTCTTAAGAAATCGTTCCTTTGCATTTACCCGGATCATATTTATACCTAGGTCTCCCTTCAGGGTCTTCTCGATATAATCACCTTCCCCTTTCCGAAGCAGGCCATGATCCACAAAGACACCCATCAGGTTCCGGCCGATCGCCTTGTGAAGAATGACCGCTGCTACGGAGGAATCCACCCCTCCGGACAGAGCCAGCAGAACCTTTTTCCCTCTCAGCTCCTCCCGGTATCTTTCAATCTGCCGCCGGGCGAATCCCGTTGCCGACCAGTCTCCTCTGCAGCCACAGATGTCATACAGAAAACGACGAAAGATATCTTTCCCGTATTCTGTGTGGGTAACTTCCGGGTGAAACTGTAGTCCGTAGATATCTCCGGAAGTATCTTCCATGGCTGCACAGGGGCAATGATCGGTCCGGCCTGTAATCCGATATCCTTCCGGAATCTGGCTGATATAATCGGTATGGCTCATCCAGCAGACGCTCTCCCGGGGCAGATCCAAAAATAATTTCGTATCGTCTTTTGTCAATCTTACCTTGCCGTACTCACTGGAGCTGCCAGCGGAAGAAACCTTCCCTCCTGCCATGAAACAGATCAGCTGGGCTCCATAGCATATCCCCAGAACAGGAATTCCCAGATCCAGTATCTTAGGGTCATAATGGGGCGAAGTTTCTTCATACACATTATTGGGACCTCCCGTCAATATGATTCCCTTATAAGCTTCTTCTGCTATGTCGTCCACACCTATACCATCATAACTTCTGATCTCCGCATAGACATGCTGTTCCCTGACCCTGCGGGCGATCAGTTGATTGTACTGGCCTCCGAAGTCCAGCACCAGAATCTTCTCCAATATTCTCTCCTCCTCTGTCATAAGTTGTCTCTTTCTCTAAAGATCGCGTATCCGCCGGATGGCTTCTATAGTTTTTTCCCTGTTTCCGAAAGCGGTCAGCCGGAAGTATCCTTCTCCTTCGGGTCCAAAACCGGATCCCGGTGTTCCAACTACATTTGCTTCTTCCAGCAACAGGTCAAAAAACTCCCAGCTGGTCATACTTCCCGGTGTCTTAAGCCAGATATAGGGGGCATTTATTCCTCCGGACACCTCATATCCCGCGGACCTGAGTCCGTCTGAGATAATCCTGGCATTTTCCATATACCAGGAGATCTGTTCCTCGATCTGTCTTCTTCCCTCTGGGGTATAGACTGCCTCTCCTGCTCTCTGTATGATGTAAGGTGCTCCGTTGTACTTGGTTCCATGCCTTCTGGCCCAAAGATCCCACAGTCTGACTCCATCAGCTGTCAGATTCTTCGGTATCACCGTAAAACCAAGCCGCAGGCCTGTGAATCCGGCAGTCTTGGAAAATGAACGAATCTCAATGGCACAGGTCCTTGCCCCGGAGCATTCATAGATGCTATGGGGGATATCTTCCTCCGAGATATATGCTTCATAGGCTGCATCATAGAGGATAACCGAGCCTTTCTCATTGGCATAGTCCACCCACTCCTGCAGCTGACTCTTTTTCATGACTGCTCCGGTGGGATTATTGGGAAAGCACAGGTAGATCAGATCCGGCACTTCTTCCGGCAGTTGGGGTACAAACCCTGTCTCTCCGGTGCACGGCATATAGATGACATCCCGGAACCTCCCCAGACTCATGTCATAATCGCCGGTTCTTCCAGCCATGACATTGGAATCCACATAGACAGGATAGACAGGATCACAGACTGCAACCCTGCAGTCTGTACTGAAGATTTCCTGAATGTTACCACAGTCGCACTTTGCCCCGTCAGAAATGAAGATCTCATCTGCATCAATCCGGCAACCTCGTTCCTGAAAGTCCTTCTCGGAGATGGTTTTTCTTAAGAAAGAATATCCCAGATCCGGCGCGTATCCTTTAAAAGTCTCTGCCTTTCCCATCTCATCAACTGCCTGATGAAGAACCCGGATGATTTCCGGTGCGATGGGTATGGTGACGTCCCCGATTCCCAGCCGGATAATGATTTTGTCAGGATGTGCCATCTCATATTCCCTGACTTTCCTGGCAATCGTTGAAAACAGATAACTGCCCGGCAGTTTCTGGTAGTTTTGATTTATTTTAATCATAGTTCACTCTCCTTCCGGCAGATTTCTTCACGAATCACGACTCATGAGCAGTTCTCAACTCTCACAGGTTCGTATAACCCATCAGATCCTTATCAACCGCCTTGGCTGTCAGTCTGCCCTCGGCAATTGCCCTCACCACCAGGGACTGTCCCAGGTGCATATCACCGGTTGCGTAGATTCCCCTCTGTGAGGTCTCGTATTCTCCTTCTTTTGTCTTTACATTAGTTCTGGCATCCGTCTCCACTTCAAAATCATCGGTGACATAGCTTTCACTTCCCAGAAATCCCGCTGCGATTAAGACCAGCCGGGCCGGATATGTTTTCTCTGTTCCCTCCACAGGAACCATGTTAATCCTGCCGGTCTTTTCATCTTTGACTGGTTTTAGGGATACCAATACTACCTCTTTCAGCCTGCCTTCTTCATCCTTAACAAACTCTTTGACTGTCGTCTGATAGATCCTGGGATCCGCACCGAATCTCCACCTTGCTTCCTCCTGACCATAGTCCACCTTAAGCACTTTGGGCCACTCAGGCCAAGGGTTGGAAACAAGTCTTTCCGAAGCAGGTTCCGGCATCATCTCAAGCTGAAGGACACTTTTTGCTCTCAGACGGACACAAGTTCCTACACAATCATTTCCCGTGTCTCCTCCACCGATGACGATGACATCCTTATCCTGTACCAGGTCGTAAGGAACATCATTAAAATTGCTGTCCAGCAGCCTTTTCGTTACTTCAGACAGAAAATCAACCGCAAACCGGATACCTTCCGCCTCTCTTCCGGGAGCCGGAATGTCCCTTGGAGCAGATGCCCCACAGGCAAGGATAACACAGTCATACTCTTCTTTCAGTCTGGCCGCAGGAAGGGTTTTCCCTACGTCCGTATCACACACAAATGTGATGCCCGCCTCTTCCATTAGCCGGATTCTGCGGTCGATCAGTGATTTGTCCAGTTTCATATTGGGGATTCCGTAGCGCAGAAGTCCACCGGGCCGGTCTCTTCTCTCATAAACTGTGACCAGGTGCCCCCTGCTGTTCAAGAGCTGGGCTGCCGCCAGTCCGGAAGGTCCGCTTCCAACGACAGCCACTTTTTTGCCTGTCCTGACCTCAGGGATCTCTTCTCCCACCAGTCCATGGGCATAGGCATACTCTATGACCGCTCTCTCATTTTCTTTGGTAGTTACCGGGGCATCATGAAGACCGCAGGTGCATGCTGCCTCACAGAGGGCCGGGCAGACCCGGCTGGTGAATTCAGGGAAGCTATGGGTCATGGAAAGTCT
>CADBOX010000200.1 GCA_902796415.1 uncultured Lachnospiraceae bacterium | reverse complement strand
GGCTTTTGTAATGAGAAGCATAAAAGCTGTCTCATGAAAGCTTGTGTGCGCTTTTTCTGTTTTTACAGAACTATAGGGATGAGATTTGAGTAAATAAAGAGATATTATGAATGATTTTACGAGGCTGACCAGGTCCTTGTGGGCAAAGAAAGATGAAAGAGCAGGCCGATCTTATTGGCTTCCATTATATGTGCATTTGACAGATGCGATGAATGTATCCAGATGGTTATGGAATAACTGGCTTAGTGACAATCAGAGACAGTTCTGCGTTGATTCCATAAGTCCATCTGACGAAGATACGGGGTCAAATCTCGCAGCTTTTCTTGGGGCAATTCATGATATTGGAAAAGCAACTCCGGCATTTCAGATACAGAGAGGATTCAACAATTCACTGGACCTGGACAAAATACTTCTTGAGAATCTGGAACTGGCGGGCTTCCTGGGAATAGCGTCTTTGATCCTTTCCAATCCGAGAAAAACGCATCATTCAATCGCGGGAGAATATCTGTTAAGTAAAGAATTTTCTGTAAGAGATGATATCGGATCAATCATCGGGGGTCATCACGGAAAGCCTGTAGATGATAAGTTCTTGATTACTGATCAGTCTGCGTATTTTGCAAATTATTATCAAAGTGAAGATGCCAGTTCAGAAATATGTGGAAAATGGAGGTGGGTTCAGCAGGAGATCTTTCAGTGGGCATTAGAGGAGAGCGGGATAGGATGTGTAGAGAGATTGCCGGAGATTTCAAAACCGGCACAGGTGATATATTCAGGACTTCTTATCATGGCTGACTGGATTTCCAGTAATAGTGAGTATTTTCCGCTCATTGATATCAGTTCAGAGCATATGCCTGACAGTAATGAGAGGTTTAGAAAAGGTATCACTTCATGGGGAAGGAATCTGCCTCTTCAGATACAAAGCTATCCAGAGATGAAAGAAATGTTTAATCGCCGGTTTGGATTCGAACCGAGGGATTTTCAGAAAGCAGTATATCAGACGGTAAGTAAGATTATAAGACCGGGGATCATTATCCTGGAAGCGCCGATGGGACTTGGTAAGACCGAAGCGGCACTTGCTGCGGCAGAGATTGTTGCCACAAAAACCGGAAGCAGCGGATTGTTTTTTGGATTGCCTACACAGGCAACTTCAAACGGGATGTTTGGGAGAGTCCATGAGTGGCTTGAATCAGTCACAGATGATTATAACACAAAACAGTCTTTGAGGCTCTGCCATGGGAAAGCTGCGCTGAATAAGGAGATGAATGACCTGAGACTTGTTCCATCTCCACAAGATATAAATATTGATGATGGGATCAATGGAAGTGTTTATGTGAACGAATGGTTTTCAGGAAGAAAAAAAGCAGCTCTGGATGATTTTGTTGTCGGAACAGTAGATGGCTTTCTGCTTACAGCACTAAAGCAGAAGCACCTGGCTTTAAGGCATCTGGGCTTCAGCAAAAAAACCGTGATTATTGACGAAGTGCATGCGTATGATACATATATGCAGCAATATTTGGAAGAAGCGATCCGATGGATGGGAGCATATGGAACACCGGTCATTCTTGTATCTGCCACTTTACCGCAGGACAGGAGGAATAATCTGATTTCCGCCTATCTGAAAGGACTGGGGGTTAAAGGACGCGAAATGCAGTTTCCTGAGGAGATGTCTTGCAACAGCAGCAGTTATCCCCTGATCAGTTATTCAGAAGGAAAGCAAGTCAAGGTACAGACATTTGCTTCGACAGTGGAAGATAAAGTTGTTTTTGTCAAAAAGATGGATGAAGAAGAACTGTTGGAAAAAATAGAAGGACTGCTGGAGGGTGGAGGTGTTGTCGGTATTATCGTAAATACGGTCAGAAAAGCCCAGAAACTGGGGAAAATGTGTAAGGAACGTTTTGGGGAAAATACAGTTGACTTGCTTCATTCCGCTTTTATCGCAACTGACCGAATGAAAAAAGAATCAGATCTTATCAGTACGATCGGCAAACATGGGAATAGACCGGAGACAAAGATCATCATAGGAACCCAGGTGATCGAGCAGTCGTTGGATATTGATTTTGACGTTTTGATTACGGATATTTGTCCTGTAGATTTATTGCTTCAAAGGATAGGACGTTTGCAAAGACATAATATAAAACGACCGGAAATGCACAAAAAGCCGGTAGTTTATGTCATGGGAACGAGTGACAGGCTGGAGTTTGAAAAGGGCTCCGAAAAGGTTTATGGCAGGTATTATCTTTTACGAACACAGTATTATCTTCCGGATGAAATCAGAATCCCATCGGACATTCCCGTTCTGGTCAATAAAGTATATGGAGATGAAGAACCTGAACTTACCGGAGAACTGCTGAGCATCTATCAAGAAAGCCGTAAAGAGATGGAGACACTGAGAAAGAGAAAGGCAGACAAAGCACTGACCTATCGCATTAACGAACCCCGAAGAATGATCAGATCAGACAGATATAACCTGATCGCGTGGCTGAAAAATCCGGATCATTCTGACAGCGAAGAAATGGCAGCGGCCCAGGTCAGGGATATAAGTGAGACTATTGAAATAATAGCATTGAAAAGGACTGGGAAAGGATATGGAACTTTTGAGAAGGGGGAGGATATCTCCGAAAGGATCACAGAACCGAATATTGCAAAAGAACTGGCAACTCAGACGATAAGACTCCCGAATTATGTCACGATCAGAAAAGGCATCTCAGCGACGATCGATGCTTTGGAAGAGTATAATCTGAAACTTTTATCTGACTGGCAGGATCAGCCGTGGCTGAAGGGGGCACTGGGGATCATCTTTGATAAGAACGGACGGTTTGAGTTAAACGGTGTTCAACTGAAATATGACAATGAATTTGGGATGCAAGAGGAATTAGAATATGGGAAGATTTAATTTGCTGGATGAACCATGGATCTCGGTTCTGGTTAATAAAACAGGCGAAAAAAAAGAGGTGTCCATGCTCGAATTTTTCCGAAATACGAGCAGCTATCATTCGCTGGCAGGAGAAATGGAAACTCAGAATTTTGCTGTTATGCGGTTCCTCCTGTCTGTTGTCCAGACTGTTTTTTCTAGATTTGACTATCAGGGCAGTGTGCTGGACGGGATTACTCTCGATGAAAGATGGAGGCAGACAGAAGATGTAGACGAAGATGATATTGAGGATTATGAACTGGCAGCCTCTGAATGCTGGAAACAGCTGTATTCGAACGGATCTTTTCCCGACGTGGTCTTCAATTATCTTGAAAAATGGAGGGACCGGTTTTATCTCTTTGATGAGGAGCATCCGTTTTATCAGGTGAATAAAAAAGAGATGGATGAGATCATGTCAAAGATCCCCAAGAAGAATAAACCCACAACCATCTATGGGAAAAACCTGAACCGGACAATTTCAGAAAGCGAGAATAAAACTGCTTTATTTTCACCTATTTCCAATGCTGAGATTGGAAACAGGAGCGTGAAAGACATTCAGACACCTTCCCAGCTGGCAAGATGGCTGCTGATGTTTCAGGGGTATTCGGGTCTCGCGGATAAAGTGGCACTGACAAAAGCCGGTCAGAGATCATCCAAAGGATGGCTGTTCGATCTGGGAGGCATTTACCTGCAGGGCAGCAATATGTTTGAAACACTCGTTATGAACTTTATACCGGAATCTCCTGTAGATAATCAGACATTCAGTGGCAGGATACAAAGACCCTGTTGGGAGACAAGCGGAAGCGCTGTAATACAACGTATCTGTAATGAAAACTATATTGACAACCTTGCAGAATTGTATACGAACTGGAGCCGCGCGGTTTACATCGATTCTGAAATGGACATGTCAGGGCCTGTCGGGATCAGCGTCGTGAAGATTTCTGAGATAGACCATACGGAGAGATCCATTGAACCGATGACCTTGTGGCGGTGGAATTCTGACGGTCCGAATAAAAACTGCTTTACTCCGAAGAAACATTATGCAGAACAGTCATTATGGAGACAGTTTGGGATCATAACTATGACAGTTTCCGCAGACGGTGCTACAAAGCATCACCCGCCGGGAATATTCGGACAATATCAGAGGCTGGCAGAATCGGTGGGAAGCAGGTGGACCGATCTGGTAGGGGTGAGTATGGAGGCTGATGGAAATGCCACATCCTGGCTGCCTGTCGACGAGATCACAGACAGTTTCCGTATCAATGACCTGGTCATTACGGATACCAACGATGACGGATGGGTCATCCGTATCAATGACGCTGTGGAGATTACAAAAGAAGTCGTTTCTGTTGTTTTTAAGAGCTACCTCAAAGGGATCTGTGAGATCAGGAACTTAAAACTGAGGGACCCGGTGGATCCTTATGCTGCAGGGTTTATTCAGGAAGAAACTGAAATAATGTATTCAATCATTGACCCATATTTCAAAGAATGGCTCTCACTGATCAGGCCGGATGATCCAAAAGAAGCAAAGATGATGGAATGGTACTCCCGTCTGAGAAAAATGGTATTAAACCGTGGGGAGGAGTTGTTTGAGAACAGTACCTCCAGGGATCTTACAGGGATAGAAACAGAAACAGGGATAGAGAATATCGCAACAAAGTACTGGCAGTTT
>CADBOX010000199.1 GCA_902796415.1 uncultured Lachnospiraceae bacterium | reverse complement strand
GGAGATCGGGGAATATCTGCTCTTCTTCCACGGGGAGAAGGCAATCCACCATCTTTTTTATGTGGCAGCAGGTCTGGACTCCATGGTGATCGGGGAAGACCAGATCCTGGGACAGGTAAAGACCGCCCACAAGAATGCCCGGGAGATCGGTACGACGGCCGTCTATCTGAACACATTTTTCAGGATGGCTGTGACAGCCGCCAAGAAGGTTAAGACAGACACAGATCTCTCAAGGACCTCCGTATCCACTGCCACTCTGGCATTGAAGGTAGCGGAAGATACCCTGGGTACTTTACATGGGAAGAAAGTGATGGTGATCGGAGCTACCGGCAGGATCGGAGGGATCGTTCTGATGAACCTTCTGTCCGGCTATGATGCCCAGGCCTATGTGACCACCAGAGCCAATAAGATCAATTTAAAACATGGAGTCAGGGAATTCACGGATCTGGATTACGGGGAGAGATATGAATATCTTGATCAGATGGATGTATTGATCTCAGCCACATCCAGCCCGCACTATACTCTGACCTTCAATAAGATGATCAAATATCTGGAGACAGAGAAGCCCCGTGTCTTTGTGGATCTGGCAGTACCCATGGATATCGATTCCCAGATTGGCAGCCTGGAAAACTGTACTTATTATAATATTGATGATTTCGCAAAGATCAGTGAGGAAAACAACCGGAGAAAGCTACATGAAGCAGAGTCTGCCACCACCATTCTGGATGATTATATCCTCCAGTTCCGTAAATGGATGGTCTTCCAGAAATCCCTGGGAGTGATGCAGAGCGTCAAGGAGAATTTCATGAAAGTCACGGAACACAAAGGTGTGGACAAAGCTTTCGACCACTTCTTCTACTGGGTGAGGGAGAACAATAGTCCGGAGGATATCAATACGTTTTTTAAATGCATTGATCATTGATAAGAAAAAAGGAAAGAGGAGACAGACAAAGGAGAACAAGATGGGTAAATTATATGCAGTCGGGTTCGGACCCGGCGGACTGGAATATATGACACAAAAATGTATTGATGTGATCAAGTCTGTGGATGTGATCACGGGATACACCACTTACGTAGATATCATGAAGCAGTATTTTCCGGATAAAGAATATATTGCCTCCCCCATGATGAAAGAGATCGACCGGTGCCGCATGGCCATCGAGCTTGCAGAATCCGGGAAAACAGTCGCCATGATCAGCTCGGGGGACAGCGGTATCTATGGAATGGCGGGTATCCTTCTGGAGATGAAACATGAGATGAAGTCGGATGTGGAGATCGAGACGGTCTCAGGCATCACTGCTGCCAGTGCAGCATCGGCGATTCTGGGAGCTCCCCTGATGCACGACTTTACCATTATAAGCCTTAGCGATCTTATGACTCCTCTGGATCTGATCATGAAGAGGGTAGACTGTGCGGGCCAGGGTGATTTTATCGCATGCTTCTATAATCCCAAGAGTAAAAAACGTGTGGATTACCTGAAGAGGGCCGCGGATATTCTGATGAAGTATCGTGACGGTTCCACTCCGGTGGGCGTGGTCCGCAATGCAGGCAGGGAAGATGAGACTTCTTACCTGACCACATTGGATAAAATCGGGGAATCCCCGGTGGATATGTTCAGTATCGTGATCATCGGTAATTCAAACACCTACGTGGAAGATGGGAAAATGATCACACCTCGCGGATACAGTGACAAATACGGGTTCGCCGCGAATGGAGGAAAAGATGAGTAATAAGGTCAGAATCGGCACCAGAAAAAGTCTCCTTGCAGTCGTGCAGACAGAGATCGTCAGAGACCGGATCCTGGAAGCCTTTCCGGACAGGGAGGTTGAGATTGTCAGAATCGATACCAAAGGAGATCAGATTCTGGACAGGTCCCTTACTTCTTTTGGAGGGAAGGGAGTGTTTACTGCAGAACTGGAGGCAGAGCTCCTTTCCGGGAAGATTGATATCGCTGTGCACAGCGCCAAAGATATGCCGATGGAATTCCCGGAGGGTCTTGGCATCGGAGCTGCCCTGGAACGGGCGGACGTGAGGGATGCCTTTGTTACCACCAGCGGAAAGAAGCTGATTGAGCTGGAACCGGGCAGTGTTGTAGGCACCAGTTCTCTCAGACGTGAACTGATGATAAAGGAGATCAATCCGGATGTACAGATCCGTCTGCTGCGTGGAAATGTACAGACAAGACTGCGGAAATTAAAAGAAGGAATGTACGACGGGATCATTCTCGC
>CADBOX010000198.1 GCA_902796415.1 uncultured Lachnospiraceae bacterium | reverse complement strand
CCTCTCAAAGATATGTGCAATCTTATGGTAGCCCGGATTCTCCAGACCGTAGGTGGTATCCGCCCCCAGAAGCTGGATCAGAAGGCTGTAGAGGTACTCCGTACCGGCTCCTACCACAATCTGTGCAGGGCTTACCTCCATCCCCCGGAAAGCACGAAGGTGGTCTGCGATGCTCTGTCTGAGTTCCGGGATTCCTGCACTGGGAGCATTGGTCATGAGCTGCTGCTGGTTTCCACTCATAACTTCCCGCATGGCCTTGGCCCATATGGTAAAGGGAAAGACCTGGGAATCCGTCTGGTTGCTGGAAAAGTCCGCGAGATACTCTTTCCCGGAAGGAATACGTATGGAAGGCTTCCGGTCTGCTTTTACCGGGTTTGTATCCCGGAGCCTGATCTCCCTTACCTCAGATACATAAAATCCCCTTTTAGGCAGGGAATAAATGTAACCTTCTGCCATAAGCTGCCCGTAAGCATTCTCCACCGTGATCACACTGACCCCCAGGTTTCTGGCGAAGCTACGCTTCGATGGCAGTTTTTCTCTGGACCGGAGTTTCCCTTCCATAATGTCTCTTTTGATGCATTTATATAGATATTCATACATGGAATCGGATCCCATGTCAGTAAAACTATAGGTCAGCATTACTCGGCTCCTTTTTTATAAAACCTGTTAAGTCCCTTCAGAACTCCTTCCGCCAGTTTCATCTGGGCTTTTTCTGAGAGGTCGGACCCCGCATCCCCCACTTCCAGATCGATGGAGGGAATGGTGGAGAAAGATGTCTGGGTCAGATCCATCTCCATCTGTCCGTCACTGAATATATCGACTCCTTCTGTTTTCATGCCATATATCACGGCATCTCCCAGGGCATGATGCTCCTTCCAGTGGCTCTTGACCGGTTCCATCTCCCGGTAGCTTCTGTATTCAGGCACAGAGAGATAGAAGACTCCCTTATCGTTTTCTGTATAATCATAATGAAGAGCTATATGGCAATCTGCCATATTATTGGCTAAAACTGTCCTTGCGATGTTATCAAGCTGAGCATCGTCATCTTCCCGAATCATCAGGATATTATATCCTGATTCCAATAATTTTTCTTTGAGCAGCATGGCCAGGGAAAGGGTTGCCTCTGCTTCCGATGTTCCATCCGGAAACATCATTCCCGAGGAAATCGCATAAGATTTTGTCGCGCCTGATGACGTGGTTCCTCCCGTCACTTTAGGAGAGCCATCCGGATGGCATAGAGTCTTGACACTCTCTCCCCCTTTCGTTCCGTGACCGGCGTTGATGCAGACTGTGACACCGTTCCCAAAATTATCGTTATGTCGATAGAGGGTGGCTGACCCTGAATGGATTTCTGAATACTCCGCATATTTCCAGGAGGGATCCAGAGATATTTTTTCTGATGTGATCTCATCTTCCTGCGCTGTTTCTTCCAGTTTCAGCTGTGTGGATTCTTCTGTACTTCTCTCAATGTCTGTGCCTGTTGCAGCTTCTGTATTATTATTCATATTCGTCTTTGTGGAGGCTTCTGTTTTCGCCTCCGTCTGTGTCTCCATGGATGGCTCCGATACAGTTTGCGTGGTCTTCTCTTCCGAATTGTTCTTCCCGCATGCGGTAAGAACAATAACCGCCGTCAGGATAAGTAAACTTTTTTTCAGCATTTTTTCAACCTGCCTCTCCAAATCTGGTCAATCTGTTTTTTATTATACCTCATAACATGACATAAAAAAAGGAGCAACATCCTCACAGGATATTGCTCCCTCCATGGTTTTTACATTTTTACTTCTATTCCGTCAACAGGCTCAGCATACTGACCACGCCCTGGGAATCATTTGTAGTAGTCTGGTAACTGGCGATCTCTTTCAGTTTCGGGTGGGCATTTGCCATGGCTACACTGAAATGGCAGGACTCCATCATTGTGGTATCGTTGAGGTAATCCCCAAAGCAGACACATTCCTCCGGCCGGATATCATATTCTTCCTGGAGAAACTGTATGGCGGTACCTTTGCTGGTGTCAGCCTTCTGGATATCCACCCAGGACTGTTCGGAAAGAACACTTTGCATATGGTCTCCCAGATCAGGCAGGAAATGAATCAGATTGGCAGCATCATGTTTCTGGTCATAAATGGATATCTTAACGATTTCATCCTTGTCTATTACCTTCTTCAGGTCTTCCACCTCCATGAGGGAGGAGAAATACATGGAGACATCCCCAAGATCTTCTTCCCCTTTATATTGAATATAAGAAGTGTGAGCCCCGCTCAGTACCAAATGTGTATCCGGGATATTTCCCATATATTTTACCGCATTCATCAGATCATGCTCATCTATGGGATTACTGTAGAGTTTCTTCCCTTCGTGAAAAATAAATCCTCCGTTATCTGCACAGTATGTCATCTGTTCACCCAATGAACCGAACATTCCCACCAAAGTCTGATACTGCCGTCCACTGGCAATCACAGTATGGATCTCCGGATGCCTCTTCACCCAATCGAAGAATTCTACCGGCGGACGGTGCTGACTGTTTAATAAAGTTCCATCTAAATCTGTTGCAATCATTTTAATTGACATAATATTCAACTCCTTTCGAATGTTCTGAGTCTTGTTCAGACTCCGTTAACAATCCATGCCCAAGGCATGTGTAATATACCGAAACTGTTCCTCATTCATAGGGAAGTATTGTTTTTTTCAATCAATTATAGCTCCATTCCGTTTTCCATATGAATGATCATCCGTACAATAGCACCGGCATAGGGAGAAGTAAATTGTCAGAATATTCTTGAAATATGTTTTCCTTTTTGCAGAAATACTAAGAAAGAACCGCCTGAATCCGGGTCTTGAAAGAATTTTAATCATGAAAATAGTGTAATATTCCATTTATAAAAAAAGGATAAATAGATTAAAAAGCGCCAGACAAATTATTTTGTGCATTTATCACAAATATTTTAATAATTTATGTTTAATTTGCTGATTCTCAAATCTTTCTGCTTCAGGAAGAAATGGGTTTCCTTCCTCAGAAGAGATATAAAGAAGAGTAAATAAGAAGACCGCCAGCTGATTACTCACAACTGGCGGCGGAAAACTTATTAATTTACAGGTATTCCTCATACCTTTTGATAATGCCGATCCCTATGGCATGGGGTCCGGTGTGGACGGCGATGGTTGCACCGATCTGGGTCTCCAGAACCTCCTCTGCCCATCCATGATCCCTGACCACTTCTTCCACTGTATGATAGAAGGCCTTGCCTTCCTCGATATCAAAGCCGTAACCCACGGCATAGTAGTATTTTGTGGGGTCTTCCCCGGTATCTTTAAAATGATTCTCCATCAGCTCGATGGTCTTTTTCACTGTCTTCTTCCGGCTGCGGCCCACCCCTGACTTGGTAATCTCCCCATCAATCAGGGTGATCATGGGTTTTAGAGATAAGGCGCTGGCCGCCAGTCCTGCCAGACGGCCGATCCTGCCGCCATGCTGCAGATAATCCAGATTTCCTACAGTAAAGAAGATACGGTTTGACTTCTTCATCTCTTCCAGAATCCGGATGCTTTCTTCATATGGAATCCCTGACTGCTGCATCTTTCCGGCTTCGATCACCATCAATGCCTGAGTCACAGTTCCTGCCTGGGAATTGATCACAGTGACATGGGCATCCGGGTGGTCCTCCAGAAAGATGTCCCTGGCATTACATGCACAATTGTAAGATCCGCTTAAAGCCGGAGTAAAACAGATGCAGATAACAGCTGTATCCTGATCATAATACTCCTGAAAGACATCCAGGTAGTCCTGCATGGAGGGCAAGGATGTCTTGGGGAAGATCTCCGGGTGTTTCACCACCATCTCTTCATAGACATCACGGATTCCGATTTCTTCAATCTCTTTATAATAGGTCTTCTCGTCAAATGATACATAGAAGGGAACGATACGCAGATGATACTGGCTGATCTCCTTCTGGGTCAAATCACAGCAACCGTCACTCACAATCTGATACTTCATAGCGCACTCCTGATTCTATTGTTTTCTTATTATTCTAATAGTTAGAAAATCCTTCGTCAATACCTATCAGAAGATGACGTACTCTTTATATTTCTGCAGGTCTTTCCAAAGGCAGTTCATGGAGATCTTGGTTCCTTCCGCCGTATATTCCACCTGATCAACGGAGGCATTCTCATTAAAATATGAGATGAGCGCTCCCTCCGTGTATGGAATAAGCATGGTACAGTTCACGTAATCCCGGAAGATCTCCTGCCGTATCATTTCCATAAGAAGATCGATTCCGATTCCCTTTCCGGCAGCCATATAGATTGCATGATCTCCGCCTCTGGGAATGTCCTCAAGAATCCCGTCACATTTGTTTAGCACGTGGATACAGGGGATATCATCCGCCCCCAGTTCTTTCAAGGTTTCTCTGGTCACTGCCATATGATCCTTAAAATGAGGATTGGAATAATCCACAACCTCCAGGAGAAGGTCCGCATATTTGACTTCTTCCAGAGTAGAATGGAATGCCTGAACCAGATGATGGGGCAGTTTGTCGATAAATCCAACCGTATCAGAGAGAAGAAACTCTTTCTTGTCCGGCAGACAGATCCGGCGCACAGTGGTATCCAGAGTGGCAAAGAGCATGTCCTGAGCTCCCACTTTCTTCTCTTCCTCCCCACCGTAAGTGTCAAGAAAAGCATTCATCAAAGTAGACTTGCCCGCATTGGTGTAACCCACCAGGGCAACCTGTGGAATCCCCTGACTGATCCGCCGTTTTCTCTGTGTTTCCCTGTGAAGTTCAATCTCTTTCAATTCCTTCTTCAGTTCGGAAATCCGGTGGCGGATCTTTCGTTTATCCAGCTCCAGTTTCTTCTCACCTGCACCCTTATTGGCAAGTCCGCCGCTGCTGCCACCTCCCTGGCGGCTTAAAACCAGTCCCATGCCGGTAAGCCTGGGGAGTTCATATTGAAGGCGGGCTGTCTCCACCTGGATCTGTGCCTCTCTGGTTCTTGCCCGGGATGAGAAGATCTGAAGGATCAGGTTGGTCCTGTCCAGTACAGGGCGTTCGATGATTTCATTTAGATTACGAAGTTGCATGGGGGAGAGGCTGTTATCAAAGATTACCATCTCTGCCTCCAGCATATGGGCCAGAGCCTTGATCTCTTCCACTTTTCCGGTTCCCACATAGACACCTGTGTTAACCTGGGACAGATTCTGCCTCTCAACTCCTACCACTTTCATCTGACAGGCTTCGGCAAGAGCCTCCAGTTCAGAAAGATTGCGCTCAAAGTCGGGGTCATTGTTCAGATTCACCCCTACCAGAAGTACTTTTGTCCATTCTTCCATCTCTTTTCACCTCCCCTGTTTTTGTTTCATTTTTTCTCAGCAAGCGATTCGTCCCTGGGCTCTTCATGGGATCTTCTATGGTCCAGATATCGTTTAAGATAGATTCCTGTGTAGGACTCAGGTATCCGGATTACTTCTTCCGGTGTCCCGCAGGCGATGACATGACCACCGCCTTCGCCACCCTCCGGACCCATATCGATGATGTAGTCGGCAGTTTTGATCACTTCCAGGTTATGTTCGATAACCACAACCGTATTTCCACCTTCCTTAAGACGATTCAGAATCAACTGTAACTTATCCACGTCCGCAAAATGCAGTCCCGTGGTCGGTTCATCCAGGACATAGATGGTTCTGCCCGTACTCTGCCTGCTTAATTCCGTGGCAAGTTTCACCCGCTGTGCTTCTCCGCCTGACAGAGTTGTGGATGGCTGTCCCAGCTTGATGTAGCCAAGACCCACATCCTGCAGGGTCTGAATCTTGCGGCGGATGGTGGGTACACTTTCAAAAAACTTGCAGGCTTCCTCCACGGTCATATCCAGGACTTCGTAGATATTCTTCCCTTTGTATCTGACCTCAAGGGTCTCCCGGTTGTACCGCTTGCCGTGACATACTTCACAGGGGACATAAACATCGGGAAGGAAATGCATCTCGATCTTGATGATACCATCCCCGGCGCAGGCCTCACAGCGTCCGCCTTTTTTGTTAAAACTGAACCGGCCTTTGTCATACCCCCTCATCTTGGCATCTTTGGTCAGGGAGAACAGCTCTCTGATCTGGTCAAAAACCCCTGTGTAAGTAGCAGGGTTGGAACGTGGCGTTCTTCCGATGGGGGACTGGTCGATATTGATGATCTTATCCAGTTGATTCAGTCCTGTGATCTTCTTATGAGAGCCGGATTTTATCCGGGCACGGTTGAGGACACAGGCCAGTTTTTTGTAAAGAATTTCGTTGATCAGGGAACTCTTGCCGGAACCGGACACTCCGGTGACACAGGTCATAACGCCCAGGGGAATTCTGACATCAATATCCGCCAGATTATTTTCCCTGGCCCCCTTTATCTCAATCCACCCGGTAGGTTCCTTTCTGTGATCCGGAACAGGGATCTTCTTTCTGCCGGAGAGGTAAGCTCCGGTCAGAGAATCCGGATTATTCATAAGATCTTCGGCAGTGCCTGTGGCTACCACTCTGCCACCTTGGGAACCGGCCAGTGGTCCGATATCCACGATGTAGTCTGCCGCCATCATGGTATCCTCATCATGTTCCACCACAATGAGGGAATTACCCAGGTCCCTCAGCCGCTTCAGAGCTGAAATCAGTTTGTCATTATCTCTCTGATGAAGACCGATGCTGGGTTCATCCAGGATGTAGGCCACACCTACCAGACCGGATCCGATCTGGGTGGCAAGGCGGATCCGCTGGGATTCCCCGCCGGACAGAGTGGCGGTAGCCTGGGATAACTTCAGATAATCCAGTCCTACTTCATTCAGGAAGCCCACCCTGGCTTTAATCTCCCGAAGGACCTGGCGTCCGATCAGTTTCTGACGCTCGGTCAATTCGATAGACTCTATATAAGAGAGAAGATTCTTCATAGAGAGACTGGTCAACTCGTATATATTATATTTACCTACTGTGACCGCCAGGGATTCCGGTTTCAGTCTTTGCCCCTTGCAGCCGTCACAGGGTGTCACTGTCATGAATTCTTCATACTCGGCCTTCATTCGGTCCGAGTGGTTCTCCCGGTACCGTCGCTGGACATTCCGGAGAAGTCCTTCGAAGGAGATATCATAGATGCCCTCTCCTCTCCGGCCTTTGTAATAGACCTTCACTTCATGGCCATCTGTACCATGAATCAGCATATCCTGGATATCTTCCGGCAGGTCTTCAAATGGAGTATTCAAATCGAATCCGTAATCCTCAGCCAATGCATCCAGTATGGCTCTGGTGTAGCTCTTGGGATCGGTGCAGGACTGCCATCCGATCACTTTGATTGCGCCTTCCGCGATACTAAGGCTCTTGTCGGGAATCATAAGGTCCACATCAAACTCCATGCGGAAGCCCAGGCCGGAACAGATCGGACATGCACCAAAGGGGTTGTTAAAAGAGAAACTCCGGGGCTCGATCTCACTGATGCTGATCCCACAGTCCGGGCAGGAGAAGCTCTGGCTGAAATGAATGGGTTCTCCATCGATCACATCCACGATCATCAGCCCTCCGGATAATCCCATGACCGTCTCCGAGGAATCCGTCAGTCTCTGTTCGATGCCGGGTTTCACCACCAGACGATCCACAACAATCTCTATATTATGTTTTACGTTTTTATCCAGTTTGATTTCCTCTGAGAGTTCATACATGGCTCCATCGATTCGGACACGAACATACCCGCTTTTCTTTGCCTGTTCCAGCAGCTTGACATGCTCGCCCTTCCTCCCCCTTACGATGGGGGCCAGGAGCATGATTCTGGTCCGCTCCGGAAGTTCCATAATCTGATCAACCATCTGGTCTACGGTCTGCTTGGCGATCACTTTCCCACAGTTTGGGCAGTGAGGAGTACCGATTCTTGCGTAGAGAAGACGCAGATAATCATAGATCTCCGTCACAGTCCCCACGGTGGAACGCGGGTTCCGATTGGTGGATTTCTGGTCGATAGAGATTGCGGGGGATAAACCATGGATCTCATCCACATCCGGTTTCTCCATCTGCCCCAGAAACTGTCGGGCATAGGAAGAAAGAGATTCCATATAGCGCCTCTGCCCTTCTGCATAGATGGTATCAAACGCAAGGGAAGACTTCCCGGAACCGGATAATCCGGTGAATACCACCATCTCATTTCTGGGGATATCTATATCGATATTCTGCAGATTATGCTCTTTGGCTCCACGTATCCTGATATATTTCTTATCACTCATAATTGTATTCTTTCTATTTATCATACTCCTCAAGCGCTCTGCGCAGCTTTCGGAGTTCGTCACGATAGACAGCAGCGTCCTCAAAGTTCAGTTCCGCTGCCGCCTGGTTCATCTTGCGACTGAGTTTCGCGATCTCATTCTTCAGCTCTTTCCGGCTCATGGATTCTGCATCTTTCTTTAACAAATCTGCCGTGTTGGTCTTGTTCTCATCTTTGGTGATGGAAACCAGATCCCGGACGGCTTTCTTGATGGAAGCAGGGGTTATGCCATGTTCCCGGTTATAATCCATCTGTATCTGCCGGCGGCGGTTGGTCTCGCTGATGGCAGCATGCATGGAATCCGTCATGACATCCGCATACATGATTACATGCCCCTCCACGTTTCTGGCAGCACGTCCGATGGTCTGGACCAGGGATGTCTCCGACCGCAGAAAGCCTTCCTTATCCGCATCCAGGATGGCGATGAGGGATACCTCAGGGATATCCAGACCCTCACGGAGGAGATTGATCCCAACCAGCACATCGAAGACACCCAGGCGGAGGTCTCTCACAATCTGTAACCTTTCCAGGGTATCGATATCTGAGTGGAGATATTTAACTCTCACATCCATTTCTTTCAAATAAGATGTCAGGTCTTCTGCCATACGTTTGGTCAGGGTCGTGATCAGAATCTTATTCTTCCTGGCGGTCTCCTTATGAAT
>CADBOX010000197.1 GCA_902796415.1 uncultured Lachnospiraceae bacterium | reverse complement strand
TGTGAACAGCCGATATTACGGTTGGACACATGGAGAGAACCGGTACATACATAACCCTCATCACCTTTTAATACGCCGCTCTCCAGACCGGCACACACGGTAAATGGTTTGTATGTGGATCCGGGTTCATGGGTATCACTGATCACAGGATTTCTCCATATCGTGCTCAGTGCTTCCCATTTGGTAAGCTTCTTCTTATTCGGTTCGACCTTCTCACCCCTGGCTTCCTTCTCCATCACTTTCCTGGTGTAGCGGTCGATGGCTTCGATCTGAGCGTCGGAGAATTTATAATGAAGATAGTCCTCATTGACAGGATCATTCAGATCAAAGGGATCCGAGCTGGCCATACCAAGAATCTCACCGTTTTTCGGATTCATTACCAGGATGCTGGTCTCTTTACTTCCAATCACGTTGTCACATTCTTTTAGTTTCTCTTCTATGACCTGCTGAATCTGGAGATCGATGGTACTCACTACAGAATTACCGTCTACAGGCTCCTTGATGGTTTCTTCTTCTATGAGTTCCTGGTCCAAATAAGAATACGTTCTTCCGTTGATGCCATTTAAAGTAGAATTATAATATTGCTCGATCCCCCAGTTTCCGACATTTCCGGAAGAAGTGAAACCAATCAAATGGCAGGCCAGAGATCCGTAAGGATACACCCTTTTATAGTAGGATTCAAAAGTAATCCCCCTGATATTATTGGCCAGTTGAATTCTGGCTTTGGTCTCCTCAGAATCCGTTTTCTTGACTTTGCGGCTGAATTCCTTTTTAAATTTCTCATAAGCAGATATTTCCTGATAGGTTAAAGCCGTCTTTACAGGAACATAGTAAGAATCCTTATGATTCTGAATCTTGTCCCTGACTTCGAATTCCTCCACACCGAAAAATTCGACCACAGCCTGCACCGTAGCTTCCAGCCATTTTTCCTGCTTCTCGGTGTCACTGCCTGTATAAATATTCTTCGGTTCAAGGATAAGAGTATACAGTTTCTCGTTTCCCGCCAGGATGTTGCCGTTCCTGTCATAGATATTACCACGTTCGTAGGGGATCTCTGAACTGCTGTCCGTCTGTGCCCCCAGCACCGTCGTTGTATAATCCTTACCCTGTAATATATTCCATATAACAATTCGTCCGATCAAAATCAAAAAGAGGCAAATGATTACGAGGTAGGTAATCATAATTTTGCCCCTTAGCTGTTCTGTCAGACGGATTTTTTTCTTCGTATTTTTTTCCATCTAACCACCTGTCTATCCTGTTATCATGAGAACCTCTTCCAACGTTATAACCATATTGTCATAACTATATCAGATTTCTCATTTTTTATCTACACTTTCATATTGCCGGAAATAGTCACTGGAATCCTGATAATAATAGATGATATGATCATGCTCCGGATAAACCATATTTAATTCCTTTTGTGCATAGTCACGGATGCTGTCCAGGTTCACCACGCTGTTTAGCCCGGAACGGATAGATACCTGTCTGGACTGCAGATCTGTTTTTTCTTTTCTAAGCACTTTTACGGTCTCTGCCATATGATTCATTCTGGAGATTTCTCTGACATAGAAGAGTGCTGCAGTAAAAATCACAACAACTGCCAGTATAGTCATGACCGTAAATCTCCAGTCAAATGCTTCATGGGTCTTGACGATCTTCTTAGGTCTTCTCCTTCTGACAGGTTCTGTGACGGGTTTTCTTTTTCGGGGAGAGGTGCCTTCGAATTCATATTCGTAGGGGACTTCTTCTATTTTTCTTGCTGTGTTCCCATAGATGTAATTAAAGCGTTCTGTTGTGTTATTTAACGACATTTTGCTACCCCTCCAATAATTTCATAGATCTTTCTTAACCCCGTATCTTTTAATCTATGATTCTCCGTTCAAATACCCTCAGTTTTGCACTCTTGGAGCGAGGATTCTCATCTTGTTCTTCCTCACTCGGCACAATTGGTTTGCGTGTGATTACCTGCCCTTTTGAAACCCTTCCGCATACGCAGACAGGAAATTCGGGAGGACAGATGCATGGACTCTGACAAGTCCGGAATATATTTTTCACGATACGATCTTCCAGGGAATGAAATGTGATGACACATAACCTCCCGCCGTCATTCAGAAGATCGATCATGGTCTCAAGACTATCCTTTAGCACATCCAGTTCCTGGTTCAGCTCGATACGGATTGCCTGAAAAGTCTTTTTGGCCGGATGTCCGCCACTCATACGGACTTTTTTGGGAATCGCTGCCTTGATGATCTCCGTCAGCTGCCCCGTCGTTTCGATACTCTCATCTTCCCGGTATCTAACGATGTGTTTCGCGATATTCTTCGCAAATTTCTCTTCCCCATAGTCTCGGATGATATGATACAACTCCATTTCCGAGTACCGGTTCACGATGTCCCTGGCAGTTCGTGTCTGCCTCTGATCCATACGCATATCCAGGGGAACATCCTCACGGTAAGTAAATCCCCTTTCGGAATTATCCAACTGATAGGAGGAGACCCCCAGATCCAGCAGGATACCGTCAACTCCTTTAATGGACAATTCATCCAGTCTTTGTTTCATCTGAGCATAATTGCTTCGGACGATGGTGACCTGATCCATATAGGGCTCCAGTTTCCCGGATGCCGCTTCTATGGCATCCCCATCCTGGTCGATTCCGATGAGGCGCCCTCCCTTGGTCAGCCTTCTGACAATCTCCATGGAATGTCCGGCACCGCCTAAGGTACCGTCCACATAGATACCATCCGGTTTAATATGTAGAGATTCGATCGTCTCCTCCAACATGATCGATTTATGTTTGAATTCCATATCTTACCTCCCTAGAAGGCCATGTTCTCTGCGATATCAGATATGGATTCATCTTCATTTTCCTCGAATTCATCATAGTATTCGAGACCCCAGATCTCCACCCGGTCCAACATTCCGATGATAAGCACATCTTTGGTGATATGGGCATAATCCCGAAGAGTCTGAGGAATCAGAAACCGGCCCTGTTTGTCCGGTTCCACATCCTCGGAACTTCCGATAAAATGTCTCTTCAGACGCCTGGTGTCTTTATGGAGGGGAGGAAGTTCTTCAAGGGTGGCAGAAAATTTATCCCATTCCTCCATAGGGAATAAATAAAGGCAATTTTCAAATCCCTTTGTGAGGCAAAACCGATTACCCAGATCTTCACGAAACTTTACCGGCAAGATAAGACGCCCTTTGGCATCCAAGCCATGTTGAGCCTGTCCTTTGAGCACTTATCTCACCCCTTTCTCCATTTTAATTCCACAAAATGACACTTTTCACCACAATTCACCACTTAAACCTATTCTAACCCACATTTTTACGAAATGCAACATTAAATCCCACTTTTTTTAATATTTTTGTAACATCTGTGTATAAGTCAGTCACAATGCAGGGGCGTTTTGACCTCTTGTGGGCAAAAACGACCATGCATTCGTGACGACAAGCAGAATCGAAGCGAAGCAGTATGCTGCGGAGCGAGATCCTGCTTGGAGGATTGCGGGAGTGCGTAAGCACGAAGCAATCTGGACTTATACAGAACCAAAAGGACATATGGCGCGACAAGCAGGATCGAAGCGAAGCAGTGTGCTGCGGAGCGAGATCCTGCTTGGAGGATTGCGGGAGCACGTAAGTGCGGAGCAATCCGGACTTATACAGAACTGCAGATTCGTGCTTGCACGAAAATCTGACTATGCTTTAGAGACGACAAGCAGGATTGAAGCGAAGCAGACAAAAAAACAGCCACAGAAATATATCTGTGACTGTTTTACTTGATAAATATCTATAAGATTTTATTGATAATCCTTTTTCTCATAAAGATCACCAGGCAGGTCATTGCATAAATTACAGCGACAACGATCAGAATCATCATCACTCTCGGATCATTTACTCCCAACAATAATAATAATCCCTGCCTTAATGTGACGATACCGAATACGGAGAAGACTAAAAAAGCGATTCCCTGAAGAAATCCTTCCGGCATCCTGCTCTTCAGAAGATAGCCGGCCATCATTCCCAGGATATCTGCCGCGAAGAGACCGATGCAGCAGGCTGACCATACGATCAGGCCTGCACCCATCCCTTCATTCGCACCAAAAGTGATGGCAGTCAACTGCGTTTTATCTCCCAGTTCTGCCACAAAAAAAGTGGAGAACACAGCCAGAGCAGCAAAGCGGGATAAGAGACCTGTCTTTCCTTCTTCATCCTCTTCTTCCTCGTCTTCGTCTGCCAGGGTGGAGAGGGCAAAGTACATAAATGCACAGGCGGCAACCAGGCGGATAAGCCAGGTGGGAACAAACTCACTGACTAAACCTCCGGCCAAAACGGCGATGCCGTTTAAAACCATGATGGCAGCAGCTGTACCGATCAGAATATCCCTGATCTTATATTTTGATGTGAGGGCAATAAGCATCAACTGTGTCTTATCTCCCATTTCGGCGATAAATTCTGTGAGCAGTATTTTCCAAAATAAAAGCATTTCGATCTCCATTTATATCTATAAAGAAAGCCGGCATTATGCCGGCTGTTTGAGTCTGTTTATTTCATAAAGTCTCTGTAGACCGGAAGAACAATCTCAGGTTTGTCCAGCATGACGATCTCTCCATCATGCATCCACATTACCTCGTCACATAGTTCTCCCAGAGTGGACAAACTGTGGGATACGATCACCACGGTACGATCACGCTTGGAAATCAGCTGCTTCATCTTCTCATAACTCTTCTTTCTGAATTTTTCATCACCTACACTTAAGACTTCATCGATCAACATGATCTCCGTCTCAAGAACGGCGGTGATGGAGAAGGCCAGTTTGGAATACATACCACTGGAATAGGTCCTTACCGGCATATCGATGAAGGTTCCGATTCCTGCGAAATCGATGATCTCATTCATACGTTCCTTGATCGTCGCCTCATCAAATCCCAACAACATTCCGGAAAGGAGAATATTCTCTCTTCCGCTTAATTCCTTATTAAATCCGACACCGATAGAGAGCAGAGAGAGGGAATGTCCATGTAGATCGATCTCTCCACTGTCCGCAGAAAAGATTCCGGCTATGGCACGGAGCATAGTGGACTTTCCACTGCCGTTCTTCCCGGTAATCCCCAGGATCTGTCCCTCTTTCACTTCGAAAGAAACATTTCGTACTGCCTGGAAAACCTCTTGCTTTACCTTGCGCAGTTTGAACAGATTCTGTTTGATAGACTGGGCTTTCAAACTTCTATATTCTATACATACATTTCGCACACTGATGGCGCTCTTGGTACTTGTGAATTTCGATTCTTCCATACACGTTACCTCATCAGATTACTTTCACGTAACTGTTTTCATTTTTATAAATCTTACGTACACCGAATATGGCGATAATCACTGCCAGGATAAACCAAAACAGCAGCCATTTCAGATTCGGCATCTGACCGTATAAGATACATTTACGGAAGCTGTTCAGAATCAACGCCATGGGATTCCCTTTGAGAAGAATCGCCGTATACTTGGCAGGAAGTCTGGTCTCGATATTATAAAAAATACCTGACAGGTAGAAAATCATCCTCAGCACGATAGTGGTAACATTGGTCAGATCCTGTACATACACTCCATAATGCATCAGGTGGGTCATGATGGCAAATGCCAGTGTAAAAAGAACGATGAAAACCGGAATGATAAATACAATGTACCAGGTGACATGAATCCGGTAATAAACCATCATGATCACGATGATTCCAAAGGAGATAAACATCTTATATCCGTTAAAAAACATCCTTGAAATCAATAAAACAAACTTCGGAATATAAACTTTCGTTACAATCGCCTTATTATTCTTTAACAGTTTTACACTTTGTGTGACATTCCTGGAGAAAAAATCCCAGGCAGTAAGACCGATAAAGATAAATAGTCCAAAGTGAGGCTCTTTGGCATTGAATACAGTACCAAAGATAAATGAGTAGATCAACATAAAACAAAATGGTTCCAAAACCCACCATATCCAGTTAAGATATGAATTTGCCACTTCAGATTTTAATTCAGATTTTGCTGAATAGATCGCATAACCCAGATGTGAAGTGACATCTTTCCAAAAACGTTTCATAATAACCTCCAGCTAGCTGGCTAATTCCATATGTTTTAAACATACACCCTTACGAGAGTGGATTATAGCATAATTACGAAGACTGTGCAAGACGGTGCTTTCTGCGTCCGTAAAGAATCCATGACAGACCTCCGATAATGAGAAGGATACAGACCACCTGGGTGGCTGCAATACCGGTATGTCCGATGAGCAGCTGGTCTGTCCGCAGGCTCTCGATAAAGAATCTTCCGATCCCGTATCCTATCATATAGATACATAATAATTCCCCGTCAAATTTTTTATGTTTCCTGTAGAAAAACACAAAGACCAGAAGCATAAAATTCCATAAGCCTTCATAAAGGAAGGTGGGATGTACCTGGATATAAGACACCGGATTACCCTGGACGGTAACATTGACCAGATGATCCAGAAGACCGGCAGACTTAAGTTCGGAGATCCTTCCTGTCTGTTCGAAATAACCCACAGGAATCTGCATGGCCAGAGGTCCGTCTGTGTAGGATCCAAAGGCTTCCCTGTTGAAGAAATTACCCCAGCGCCCAAGAATCTGACCGATCAGGGTACCCATCACCACGGTATCCAGCATCAAGGGAAAACTGTACTTTCTTTTCCGGCAGAAAAGGAACATGACAAAGACAGCCATACTGATTCCGCCTACGATTCCCAGGCCGCCATTTCTGAAAAGCAGGATTTCGATCGGATGGTCCTTATAGTCGTCCCAGGAGAAAATAACATAATACAATCTGGCACCAATGATGGCCGGAACCACCATGCAGATAAAGTAGTCCAGATAGACCTCCACATCCTGCCCGGTCCTTTTTGCCTCAAGCCTCGTGACAAATAATCCCAGCAGAAAGCCGATGGCAATCACAATACCATAATACATGACTTTAAAACTACCGATCTGAATATATTGTCCCACATTGGAAAACACAATTCCAAGATGTGGAAAACGAATATCAGTATATTCCATGCTCTTTTTTCCCTTTCTGATATTTTTAACTGAAAGCATTATAATGCAAGTAAAGAAAAAAGTACATCTTTTTTTGCGTTTTCATAAAAAACCACAAAAGAAAAGGCAGCTCAGACAAGCACTTGTCAATAAAAGCAATAAATGGTATTCTTGTCATGGCAGTTATGGTATGTGATTTATACCAACAATAATAATCCAATATTATTAAAGAAAGCAAAAGTCATAGATGAAAGAAAATGATCTCGCAATAAAAAAGCCTTCATGGAGAAGGGCTGTTAATTCTTTCCTTCCACCGGACTATGGATGCATGGCTTTGTTGGCAATGGTGTTTTTCAACATCATCACCTATTTCGGAAGCAGATTATTCACTTCCGACTGGTATCATTATTCCATGGAGACATCCCTGGACAGAGCAATTCCATATGTGAAGGAATTTATCATTATTTACATACCGATTTCCTACCTGCAGTGGATCATAGGTTTTTATATGATATCCCGGGATACACGGGAGAACTGTATTACTTTGATCGGAGCAGAAATCATCGGGAAAGTTTTATGTCTTATCTGCTTTCTTCTGCTGCCGACAACTATGATCAGGGCGGACATCGCAGGAACAGACTTTTTAAACCGATGTGTCAGATATCTCTATGAGATAGACCCGGCAGATAATCTGTTCCCCTCCATTCATTGTCTGGAAAGCTGGGTCATCTTCAGAAGTACTTTCTATCTGAAGGCTTTGCCGAAATGGGCGAAGCCGTTACATCTTATCGTTACGTTACTGGTTTTCGCTTCGACGCTTTTCGTGAAACAACATGTAATCGTGGATGTTATCGGAGGAATAATCGTGGCTGAAATCGGACTTCTGATCATGAAAATTGTAATCCGAAAGTACTGAATTAAATTGATTAAGACGAACAATCATTCCATGAAAGAGAATCGAAGATTTTCCAAAAATTTAATATGGACTGTCATCTCTTTGCTGATTGCAATACTTACGATTCGCGTGATAATGAAGCAGAATCAGGATATATCTGTCAGCCAGCTGGTCAGTATCCTTCGTTCATCTGACCTGCCTTTCTTCATCTTTGGGATCGTATCTGCCGGTATGTTTGTTTGGTTTGAAGGTGTGGCCATATGTTCTATTCTGAAGTATGCCGGTCATCCCAGAAGCCTGAAGAAAGGATTCTTATACAGTACATCGGATATCTATTTTTCTGCCATAACCCCATCAGCCACCGGCGGACAACCCGCCAGTGCTTTCTTCATGATGAGGGACGGCATTCCGATGGGGATCGTAACGGCAACACTTATCCTGAATCTTATGATGTACACCCTTTCTATCATCGTATTAGGGATATTGTCTGTCATGATAAGTCCCAGGGCTTTCTGGGATTTTGGCAGTATCTCCAAGGTTTTTATCGGAATTGGTTTTGTCGGTTTATCCGTCCTTGTCTTTATCTTCTTTATTTTATTAAAAAAAGAAGAACTGATTTTCAGGCCACTTTCGAAATTGATCATATTTCTTTATAATAAAGGATTGATAAAAGAAAAAAACAAAAAACTATTAAAGGTATCTAAGATAGGAAATGATTATAAAATCTGTTCGGCTTTGATTTCAGGGAAAAAAAGAGTTCTGTTTACCGCCTTCCTGTGGAATCTGATCCAGAGAACCTGTCAGCTTGTGGTGCCTATGCTCATCTATGCCTCTCTGGGCGGCGAAAAGGTTAAGATGGCTCTGGTATTCTCCAAGCAATGTCTGGTTACCATAGGATACAATTTTGTCCCCATTCCCGGTGGCATGGGGATCTCTGATTACCTCATGCTCGATGGTTTCTGCCGGATGATGGACAGGCAGATGGCTTACAACGTGGAACTTATCAGCCGCGGAATCACATTTTATATCTGTGTATCCGTCAGTGGTATCATTACCTTGATAGGCTTTTTGTATAGGAGGAGCAACCATGATAGGGGTTTATGACTATACCGTAATTCTAACTTATTTATCACTTATTTCCGGAACCCTTGGTATCATTATCACGGTTACCGGAGTGGGCCATCCTGAGATCGGTATCTTTTTTCTGATGATCTCCGGGATTTTCGATTCCTTTGATGGAACGGTGGCCAGAACAAAGAAAAACCGAACCCAGCTGGAGAAAGATTTCGGTATCCAGATAGATTCCCTGGCTGATCTCGTCTGTTTTGGAGTACTTCCTGTGTCCATAGGACTTGCACAGCTCAGAATCAGTGGTATCTTCACAGAGCTTGTCAAAAGAAAAGATTATGAGGGATCATATCCCATGCTGATCATCCTGCTCGTCATCGCCTTATTCTACGTGCTGGCTGCATTGATCCGGCTTGCTTATTTTAATGCAACCTGTGAGATTCGCAATGAGGAAGCAAAAGAGACAGGGGTTACCTATTATATAGGGCTTCCGGTTACTGCTTCTGCTCTGATATTCCCATTGGTCATGGTTCTTCATTTTTTCGGCAAATGGGATCTTACCATCGCGTATTTCCTGGTAATGCTGTTGGTAGCGATTGCTTTTGTTCTGAATGTCAAGGTGAGAAAGCCCGGAAAAATCGGATTACTCATCCTGATCGCAATCGGGGTTCTTGAGTTTGTGGCCTGTATCATCTCATTCAGCACTTATACAATATAGATGATATTCATCAGGGATGATCATATGAACATATTGAGATTTCTATACAAAAACAAAATAGGAAGAATTCTTCTGAGACCTTTGATCAGCAAACCTGTGTCAGATCTGTGTGGGAAGATGCTGGATAGCAGGATATCTAAAGTATTGATCGGCCCTTTCGTTAAGAAGAATGCCATCCGGCTGAGTGACAGTCAGATAGATGATATCCACAGTTTTAATGATTTCTTCTGCAGAAGACTAAAGGATGGTCTCAGACCTGTCAGCAAGGCAGAATCTGATCTGTCCGCTCCCTGTGACGGATTGCTCAGTGTGTATGAGATCAAAAAGGATACGGTACTGAATGTGAAACAAAGTCGATATTCAATTCGCAGACTTCTGAGAAGCAAAAAGCTTGCCGAAGGTTTCAACGGGGGATATGCCCTGGTATTTCGCCTGTGTGTGAATCATTTTCACAGATATATGTACTTTGATTCAGGATGGAAGTATGAAGACAGGATATTAGACGGAGTCTATCACACGGTAAGGCCTGTTGCTCTGGAGGAATTCCCGGTATATGTGGAAAACAGCAGACAGTACAGCGTGATCGATACAGATAACTTCGGTCGGGCAGTACAGATGGAAGTAGGAGCCATGCTTGTTGGGAGGATCATAAATGAACATCCTTCTGCATGCAAGGTTCTGAGAGGAGAGGAAAAGGGACATTTCGAATATGGAGGTTCCACCATAATTCTTCTTCTTTCAAAGGATAGAGCAGTTCTCAGGCAGGATATCCTGGATAATCTTAATAAAAGCATTGAAATCCCGGTTATTATGGGAGAAGTGATTGGAAAACAAAAAACGCTGACTGTCTAAGATCAGCATAAAGAGAGACTATAGATTCGTATGGAGGAATAAAAATGAAATTAGGAATCGTAGGGCTTCCAAATGTAGGAAAAAGTACCCTGTTCAATTCACTGACCAAGGCAGGCGCAGAGTCTGCCAACTACCCTTTCTGCACCATTGACCCTAATATCGGGATCGTAGCAGTGCCGGACAAGCGGCTTGCTGTTCTTTCAGACATGTACGACTCTGCCAAGATTGTTCCGGCCACCATCGAGTTCGTGGATATCGCCGGCCTGGTAAAAGGAGCTTCCCATGGTGAAGGCCTGGGAAACCAGTTCCTCGCCAATATCCGGGAGGTGGATGCCATCGTCCATGTGGTTCGTTGCTTCGAAGATTCCAATGTAATCCATGTCGACGGGGAGATCAATCCATTACGTGATATCGAGACCATTAATTTTGAGTTGATTTTCTCCGATATCGAGGTCTTGGAGCGTCGGATTGCCAAACAGACCAGAGCCGCTCATAATGATAAGAAGGTTGCTGCAGAGCTGGCTGTCTTAAAGCGTATGAAAGATCATCTGGAAAACGGACAGCTGGCCAAGAATTTTGAGACAGAGGAAGAGGAAGAACGTGCCTGGATCAAAGAGTGGAACCTGCTTACGGATAAGCCGGTCATCTTCGCAGCAAATGTCTCGGAGGATGATCTGTCAGATGATGGTGCATCCAATGAGTATGTAACCCAGGTAAAAGAGTATGCCAAAGAATGCGACGCAGAGGTATTTGTAGTCTGCGCACAGATTGAACAGGAGATCGCGGAGCTTGATGAGGAGGAGAGAGCCCTCTTCCTGGAAGACCTGGGATTGTCAGAGTCCGGTCTGGAAAAGCTGATCAAGGCCAGCTATTCTCTCCTGGGATTGCTCTCCTATCTCACTGCCGGCCCTATTGAATCTAAAGCCTGGACCATCAAAAAAGGCACCAAAGCTCCCCAGGCAGCCGGTAAGATCCACTCAGATTTCGAGCGTGGTTTTATCAAGGCAGACGTCATAAGCTATGACGATCTCATCGCTAATGGCAGTATGGCTGCGGCCCGTGAAAAAGGGCTGGTGCGTTCCGAAGGAAAAGAATATGTCATGCAGGACGGAGATGTGGTACTCTTTAAATTTAATGTATAATATAAAAATGGTCATGTTACCGGAATTCAATGTGGCGGTAACATGACCGTTTTCTTTTGCCCGGATTACCTGGAGTAATCCGCTTTTTTAATCTTTTGCACGTATTACCAAGAGGTAACCCTCTTTTAGCCGGAGGGTTGCTTCTTTTTCTATGATTTCATTGCTTATGCCAAGGCTTACGTATGGAGGTAATGACCCGTCTTTCATGGGGTAGGAGAATCCTGTCAGGTCAATCCCCCTGGCAGTCCCGGAGAGGGACAGGAGGGAGATGTAGTCTTTGGGATTGCGAGGATGATATCTCCTTATGACGGGGCCTTTCAGAAGTTCTATCTCATTATGTTCATCCAGGATCGTACATGGGATACCACAATCGGCCAGGGTGACAAGGGCTCCCAGATTAGATAATGTATGATCCAGGCGTGTCCCGGTAGCACCGAGAATCCACACCCCTGCCGAATCCTTGTCATCCGGATTATTCTCTTCCGTATCTACCGTCCACAGATCCCTGGCATAAAGTACAGCCAATTCTGTGTCAGTATAGTCCTTTCTGGAAGGAAACTCCCTGACGGGAATTCCCATGTCCCGGTAAGGAATCAGCATGTCCCGATTCTTAAGGCTGTCGAAATCCCCCAGGATATCCGTGGGCACCAGACCTGTTTCATGGCAGACCGCCAATCCCGAATCTGCCGCGATGATCCGGTCAAATACCTGCTGTCTCAGAAAATCAGTGGCGAAGGGCAGGGAGATATGACCTCCTGTTACAATCAATATCCTCATCAGACTCACCCTTTCTTACCATTTCTTCTTCTGTGACAGTTCTTCGTAAAACATAACATAATCATCATACCGTAACCGGCTGATTTTTCCCTCTTCCAGGGCCTCCTTTACCTTGCAGTCCGGCTCATGAGTATGGCTGCATCCGTTATAACGGCAGGTATTCTCGTAAGGTTCAAATTCCGGGAAATAATATCTCAGATCTTCCTTCTCCATATCTTCCAGATACAGGGAGCTGAAACCCGGAGTGTCCATGAGGTAAGTGTCCCTTCCCAGATAGATCAATTCCGAATGCCTGGTGGTATGCTTGCCTCTGCGGATCTTCTCACTGATATCTCCTGTCTCCATCTGTTTGTCCAGACTCAGGCAATTCAAAGTGGATGATTTACCCACACCGGAGGGCCCTGCCAGCACCGTGGTTTTCCCTAGCAGTAGTTCTTCTACGGTTTGGATGCCTTCCTGGTTAAGGGCAGATAAAAAGCGAAGTTGGCATCCGCTGCCACCGAAATCACTTCTCAGCCTTTCTTCCTCTTCCGGATCAGCCAGGTCCATTTTGTTAAAACAGATAACCACAGGGATATCCTGTTTTTTCATGGTGATCAGAAATCGGTTCAAAAGGTGAAAGTCCGGTTGAGGATCCCGCACAGCGAAGATGACCATGGCCTGATCAACATTGGAAACCATAGGGCGGATCAGCTGATTCATCCTGGGCTTGATCACGGCAAGATTTCCTGTCTTCTCCTCGAAGGAGATAATATCGATCTCCACATAATCCCCCACATGAGGTTTCATCTTCTTATTGCGGAAGATACCCTTGGCACGGCACTCATAGAGACCGTCCTCAACGACGTAGACGTAATAAAATCCTCCGATACCTTTTATGATTCTCCCTGTCAGCCTCATCTGATTCCTTTCCTGGTCATTTAATATTTTTAGTCCTCCACGGCAGTCACTTCCACCGTATCTCTTCGATATTCCGAGCCATTTACGTACATAATGACGATTACCTCATTTTTGTCTTCACACTCGAAGGTGTGAGTAAATGGGAAATCATCCGCTGTCATGTTGTCATCCGTATAGATCGTAGTCATGGTTTCCTGGTCTTTATCCTCCAGGATCTTGAATTCTACTCTTCCGCTTTCTCCCTCGGAGAATGGGCTGTCTATAATATAGATCTCCCCTTCATAATGGAAGGAAACACTGTCTCCAAGGCTGATGACAACATCAATATAAGTTCCTCTGTCCACCATAGTTCCGGGCTCCGTACCCTGTCGGAAGACTTCCCCGATTCCTACGGATCCGTTATAATCACTGGTCACTTCCCCCAGATTCAGACCCACGTTATTCAGCTGTTCCTTAGCAGCTTTCTGAGATAAACCGGTCAGCAGGGGAACCTTAACCTGGGACATCCCTCGGCTAATGGTGATGGTTATGGTGAAACCGAGATCAACTTCTGTCCCTGCAGTAGGATTTTGTTTGATCACATATCCGGATTTCACGGTATCGCTGGAAGCATAGACCTTCTCAACTTTCAATCCGGCGTTAACCAATGCTGTTTCTGCCTCCGATTCTTTCATGTTGATCAGAGCGGGCACCTCCACTCTTTTGCTCTGAGTGGTGGCTTCCGGATTGATACCCACAGTCAAGGCTACCGTGGTTCCTGTTTTCAATTTTGTCCCTGCATTATACTGCTGTTTTGTGACGATCAGATTCCGGTCGGTTTCACTGACACCATCTTCGTATTCGAAGCTTGCAACCAGGTTATTCTGCTCCAGCATGGTTTCCGCCGTCTCAATATCTTTATTCAGCAGATAAGGCATGGAAACCAGGATTTCCTCCGTGGTGGAAGCCGTGGTGACTATCTCAGTAGTTGCCTCCTGTTTCTGCCGTCTCAGTATGCCGGTGGAAGAGACAATCAGGTAGATGATTATGAAAGCCAGCAGTATACCTCCTGCAGCTGTGATTACATAAATCATCCGTCGCATATGAGGCTGCATGGAGTCATCTTCCTCTGATTCCGTATCTTGATCCTGCGTCGAGTCAGACGCTGCGCCACTATCCCCGGGGAGCTTTCCCTCCGGATGTTCCAGGATATCGGATTCAATCTCTTCTAGCTCTTCCTTGGAACGGTGAATGGTGGGGCTTTCATCCACAACGGGTTTGTCAAAGACATAATCTCCATCCGGATGAATGAACACCATCTCCAGGTCATTCAATACTTCATCTATATTCCGATAACGGTCAGAAGGCCGTTTCATGGTACATTTGAGAATAATCTTCTCCAGGCTGGCAGGAATATCAGGAAAATAACACCTGGGCGGAGTAATATCCTCCCTGATATGCATGAGTGCGATGCTCACGGAATTCTCACTGTCGAAAGGTACTCTCCCGGTAGCCATCTCATACATTGTAATACCCAGGGAATAGATATCGCTTTTTTCGTCCGAATAGTTCCCTCTGGCCTGTTCCGGGGACAGATAGTGCACTGAACCCATCAGATTCTGGGAGATGGTATCTCCTGTGGTTGCTCTTGCGATTCCAAAATCAGCCACTTTTACCTCACCGCTCTCCGACACAAGTATATTCTGTGGTTTAATATCACGGTGCACGATTCCCTTCCGATGGGCTGCCTGAATCCCCATGGCAATCTTTTTCGAAAAATCCACCGTCTCACGGACACTCAGACGGCCATATCTGCGGATATAGCGTTTCAGGGTGGTACCTTCACACAGTTCCATCACGATATAATGCCAGCCCTGGTCCTCTCCCGCATCATATACATTCACGATATTTGGGTGGGAGATACTTGCTGTAGCCTGGGCTTCCGCGATAAATCTGCGGACGAAGCTCTCATCATCATTGTATTCCTGACGAAGGATCTTAATCGCCACAAAACTGTCTTCTTCCAGACTTCTCGCCTTGTATACATCCGCCATTCCACCGGAACCGATATGGTTCATAATTTCATAGCGTCCGCCTAAGATTGTTCCGGGCTGTATCACTGACGACACCCCCCATCTTCCATCTGAGCGATCAGGACAGTGATATTATCTGTTCCTCCGAAGAAAAGGGCTTCCTCTCTGCAGCGTTCCACTTCCTGTTCAACACTCTCTCCTCCGGACAGGATATCCTCCAGCATCTCATCGTCCACCATGTTGCTCAATCCATCTGAACACAGGATGATCTTCTGGTTTTTCCGAATGGGTATCTTAAAGAAATCGGGTGTCAGATGTTCATAGACACCGATAGCCCGTGTGATGATATTCTTCTGAGGGTGATTTTTGCTCTCTTCGGGAGCCAGCTCTCCCGCCCGGACCAGTTCTTCCACCAGGGAATGATCCATGGTAACCTGGCGCAGGGATTCCCCGTCATAAAAATAGAGCCTGCTGTCACCGATGTTCATGGCGTAAATCACCTGATCCAGTTCGGTAGCTGCCACGAATGTGGTTCCCATACCCTGGTATTCCTCCTGTTGCAGGGAGATACGGCACACTTCCTGGTTCACCTGTCTTATGATCGTCTCCATGGCTTTAAAAGGATGCATGGCTTGTGTCTTCCTGGCCAGCTCCACAAAACGGGTCACAGCATAGGAAGAAGCTTTATCTCCGGCCTTATGGCCTCCCATTCCATCCGCTACGATATAAAGATTTGAAAAACATCCCACCGGCTGGTCCGAGAAGAACAGGTAGTCCTGATTCATCTTTCTTTTTTTACCGACATCGGTTACCCCATAGGATTTCATAAGGCATCACTCCTTCTATCAATGTGGCCCTTCCTCAACTGGCCACAGGCTGCGGAAATATCCCGACCCATCTCCCGGCGTACCGTCACCGGGATGTGCCGGTCTTCCAGCATTTTTCGAAAAGCGGCGATATGGCTGGTATCTGCCTGCTCGTACTCCCTTTCTTTGATGGGATTCACAGGGATCAGATTGATATGACAATTCAGTCCCCGGACCAGACCGGCCAGCTCTTCTGCCTGCTCTCTTCCGTCATTTACGCCTTTGACAAGGCTATACTCAAATGTGATCCTCCTTCCGGTGGCAGTCACATAATATCTTGCTGCTTTCATAAGTTCGTGAAGTGAATATTTCCTGGCAATGGGCATGAGTTCCCGCCTCACTTCATCGTTGGACGCATGTAACGATATGGCCAGTGTAGTCTGCGGATGGTCAGCCGCAAAGCGGTAGATCTGTGGGACGATCCCACAGGTGGAAACTGTGATGTTTCGTTGGCTGAGGTTCAGTCCTTTCTCATCGCATAGGATTTTCAACATGCGGGAGAGACTGTCATAATTATCAAACGGCTCTCCGGTTCCCATTACCACAACGTGGGACACCCGCTCCCCAAGTGCATGCTGGATGGCATAAATCTGGTCCAGCATCTCTGCCGGTGTCAGATTCCTGGTCAGTCCCAGCAGGGTGGATGCACAAAAACGACAGCCCATCCTGCATCCTGCCTGGGAGGAGATACAGACAGAATTTCCATGTCTATATCTCATGAGAACACTCTCCACCACATTTCCATCATGTAATTCGAATAGGAATTTCATGGTGCCGTCCAGCTTAGAAGTATAACGTTCCAACTCTTTGACCCCGTAGAAGGGATACCTGTGCTCCAGCTCCTCCAGGCACTTTCCGGGAACATTGGTCATCTCTTCCGGTCTCCGGATCAGTTTCTGATGTAACCAGCCATAAATCTGCTTCGCCCGGAATTTCTTCTCACCGGCCTCGAGAACTGCCTCGGTCAATTCCTCCAATGTCAATGATCTGATATCATTCCATTCTGCCATTTATTACCCCTTGTTTTGAAACTTTGCAAAGAAGAATCCGTCACACTGATCCCTTCCGGGAATCAGCTGCAGATATCCTTCCTTTCCGGTTCTGCCCCTTAATTCCTCCGGCAATTGATCTTCGATTGACACAAGCCGCAGCGGCGTATTCTTCTCGATCCAACGTACGTTCTCAATATTTTCTCCATCGAAGAGGGTGCAGGTGGAATAGATCAGCTCCCCACCAGGTCTGACATAACGCCATGCCTGAGTCAGAATGCGACGCTGAATCTGAATCAGGTCCTCCAGAGCAGCACTGTCGATATGATATTTGATATCATTTTTTCTCCCCATGATACCCAGGCCGCTGCAGGGCAGATCTGCGATCACAAGATCCACCTTTCCAAACAGCTCAGGATCCGGATTGCAGGCATCCCACTCTTCCACTGTCACCTGATTATAATGCATCCTCTCATTATTTTCCTTAATGAAATCTGTCTTATATTCTGTCAGATCTCTTGAGATAACCTTACCATTTTCCCCAAGCCGGTCTGCGGCATGAAATGTCTTGCCGCCAGGAGCGGCACAGAGATCAAGGACCAGGTCATCCTGGTGAATATCTGCCACAGAGACGGCGAGCATGGAACTGATGTCCTGGACCGTGAAGAGACCTTCACGGAATGCCCGGATCTTCCCCAGGTAATTATAGTCATAGATATAAAATGCATAAGGGAGATAAGGGGCTTCTTCCACCCGGACACCTTCCTCCACGAGACGCGTCATAAGTTCTTCAGGAGTGATACGGGAAAGGTTGGTCCGAATCGTGACCGGTCTGACCTCAAGGGTGGATTCGAGGATAGTCTCACATAGTTCTTCGCCATACTGATCTGTCAGAAGTTGTACGATCCATTCCGGCATGG
Organism: uncultured Lachnospiraceae bacterium; assembly: GCA_902796415.1. GTDB lineage: Bacteria > Bacillota > Clostridia > Lachnospirales > Lachnospiraceae > Anaerobutyricum. The sequence goes on along the minus strand of CADBOX010000197.1, from coordinate 10,486 downwards.
AATATCTGACGGAAAGATATCTCCGACAGGATACATTCCGGTCCGGAAGAGCAATATCCTCTTTTTGTCTGGATAAAGAACGCAGAACACCATTGACAAACCCGGAAAGATTCCGGAATCCTCTTTTTTTGGCAAGAATCGTCGCCTCGTTACATGCGGCGGCATCCGGAACCTGCATAAAAAGGATCTGATAAGCTGCCATCCGCAGAAGGTTGCGAATCAGGGGCTTACACCGTCTCATGGGAGTCTTTGATACGGAATCCAGCATATAGTCCAGATAGATCCGACGCTCCGTCACACCTTGACACAGATGAGTATAGAATGCCCTGTCCTGTCTGGAAATATACTGGTAACGCATCAGCGTATCACCGATCGCCACGTGGGATAATTTGTGGTTACGGTCCATATCAATCAATGTATCAAGAGCTACCGCTCTCATATCCGTCTTCTTATCCATCCTTACTCCTGTTTATATATATTAGTTTTCTTCAGAGATTAAAACCATCCCCTGCTCCACGGAATTTCCAAGAAGAAATGCCTGCACCGGCATACGTTTTTTCCCCTGGAGCTGTACTTCCCGGATGCGCAGGGCATCCTGTCCGGTCTGAACTGTGAAAGAGTCCTGGTCCACTGCGATCACCTTTCCCGGAATCGCTTCGTTTAATCCTGGTACCACATCGGCACTCCAGATCTTCAGAGTCTTATTCTTATAATACGTAAAAGCGCTGGGCCAGGAATTCAGACCTCGAACCAGCCTTTCGATAGAGGCCGCATCCTTGTTCCAGTCGATCCTTCCCATATCCTTTGTCAGCATCCCTGCATAACAAGACAGAGAATCATCCTGTTTCTCACGGGTATCAATCCCATTCTCCAGGTCGTCAAGAACCTTAAGGAGCAGAGGTCCTCCAAGGACCGAAAGCTTATCGTGCAGGCTCTCCCCGGTTTCTTTTTCCTCGATGGCTACCACTGCCTTGGCAATCATGTCCCCGGTATCGAGTCCCTTATCCATGTACATGATGGTGACACCGGTCTCCTTCTCCCCGTCGATCACAGCCCATTGAATCGGCGCCGCCCCGCGGTATCTGGGCAGGAGAGACGCATGAACATTAATACACCCCCATCTGGGAAGGCTGAGGATACTCTCCGGCAGAATCTGCCCGAAAGCGACTACCACGATCACATCCGGATCCAGTTCTTTCAGGACAGCCACAAATGATTCCTCTCTCACTTTGGCAGGCTGATACACCGGTATGTCATGAGCTAAAGCAGTCATTTTCACCGGGGAAGACTGCATCGCTTTCCCCCGTCCTTTGGGTCTGTCAGGCTGTGTGACAACCGCCACTACATCATGCTCTTTGATCAGGCATTCCAGAGTCGGGACGGAAAAATCCGGCGTTCCCATAAATACTATTCTCATTCTTCTTCTATCTCCTCGTCATCTTCCAGATCACGATACGGCTCATTGGCGCGTTCTCCGTACAAGATACCATCCAGATGGTCCATCTCATGCTGCATCGCTCTGGCCCGGAGCCCTTCACCTTCAATGATCACTTCATTCATATCCATATCGTAGCTTTTTACCTTCACATAATCTGCCCTGGTGACAGAGGCTACTTTTCCCGGGACACTGAGGCAGCCCTCATCATCGGTCTGCTCTCCGGACATCTCCAGAATCTCCGGATTGATCAGTACAAAGGGGTCATCATCCATCACATCAATCACACAGATGCGGCGCAGTACGCCGACCTGCGGAGCGGCAAGCCCCACTCCTCTGGACTCATACATGGTGTCCCACATATCTTCAATCAAAGTTCTCATACGGTCATTCATCTGCTTCACCGGTTTACAAACCTTACCGAGACAGTCTTCCCCGATGAAACGTATCTGTCGTATTGCCATAAAATCCTCCTGCTATCTATCTTTATTATCTGTATCCATATGGTAAATACACAAAATTCACAATATATTATTATATCATCAGTACATAACCGCGTAAAGTACTATTGCACTTTATCAATAGCTGTTCATAGGGTCGAAATCATACTGTACGCTCACACCGGCAAACAGGGGATGCGTGTCGATGACAGCCTGCAGCCTGTCCTTCAGATCAAGCAATCTCTCTGCCTCCGTGTGTTTCAGATAGATTACCTGGCGGTAAGTATCTTTCAATTTAGCCAGGGAAGCCTGTCCGGGGTTGAGTACCGATACCGGGTTTTGGCTCCCGCTCTGGCTCTGTACGATCATTTTCTGAATTCTTTGCACCGCAAGGGCAGCCTGGCTTTCCTCCCCGCTTTGTACCAGTATTACCAGCATGTGGGACCAGGGTGGATATCGGAGCATCTTTCGGTAAGCGGCTTCTTCCTCATAAAATCTGTAATAATCCTGATCCGCTGCCGTCCGGATGGCATAGTGGTCCGGAGAATAAGTCTGTATTACCACTTCACCCTGCTTTTTTCCACGGCCTGCCCTGCCTGCAGCCTGGCATAATAGCTGAAAAGTCCTCTCCCCACTTCGAAAATCATGGCTGTGGAGAGATAAATCTGCTGCCAGGATCCCCACCAGCGTCACATTTTCATAGTCGTGACCTTTGACGATCATCTGGGTACCCAGCAGGATATCTGCCTGGCCTCCTCCGAAAGCCTCCAGCATCTTCTGGTGGGAGTGCTTCCTTCTGGTGGTATCCATATCCATACGCAGTACTCTCGCACCGGGAAACTCTTCTGCCAGGGCAGTCTCCACCTTCTCGGTGCCCAGTCCGAAAGCTGCCACATGAGGACGTCTGCATACCGGACATTCCCTGGAATAAGGACTGGAAAAACCACAATAATGACATCGCAATGTTCCGTCCCGATGATAGGTCAGGGAGATATCACAGTGGGGACATTTTATCACAGTTCCACATGCCCTGCAGGAGACAAATCCCGCAAAACCGCGACGGTTCAGAAACAGCATGATCTGCTCTTTTCTCTCCAGCCTCTCCCGAATCTTCTCCCGGAGACTTGCGCTGAATACGGACCTGTTCCCCTGATGAAATTCTTCCTTCAGATCCACGATGGATACCCTGGGGAGAACGGCATCTCCTCCACGTTTTTTTAAAGTCCATAAAGTGTATTCTCCGCGCTGTGCCCGGGTGTAAGACTCCATGGAAGGTGTGGCAGATCCCAGTACCACGCTGGCTCCGGTCATCCCTGCCCGGAATATGGCCGTCTCCCTGGCATGATATTTGGGGGTACTGTCACTTTTATATGCTCCGTCATGCTCCTCGTCGATCACGATGAGGCCGAGATTTCCAGTGGGAGCAAAAAGGGCGGAGCGTGGGCCAACCACGATATTGGCCTCCCCCTGTTCGATTCTCATATAGGAGTCTGATTTTTCTCCCTGGGACATCCTGGAATGGATCACGGCAACCTGCTCACCAAACCGTTCATAAAATCGTCTCACGGTCTGAAATGTCAGAGAAATCTCCGGTATGAGCACGATAGCCTGCTTTCCCATGCCCAGAACCACCTCGATCAATGCCATATAGACTTCTGTCTTCCCGCTGCCGGTCACTCCATGGAGCAGGTACGTCTTCCGTTCACCTGCCTCATAATCCCCGGTAAACTCCTCAAGGACAGCAGACTGCTCCAGGTTGAGGGGAACTCTCTCTTCTTTCTTTTGTAAAGAAGAGAATGGATTGCGATATAGCATCCTGTTTTGTAAAGTGATGATCCCCTGCTCCTCCATTTTTTTCAGGTCTTTTTGGGAAATTGATCCTATCTGCTTTATCTCATCCCCGCTGAGTGTATGATCGGGCCTCTGTAACAGAGCAGCCAGAAAACGACTTCTGACCCTGTAATTCCTTTTCTCCCACAGCCTCAGTATCTCTTCTGCTTCCGGGACAGTCAGCCGAAGTGTGACATCTGTCTTCTTCTTCCTGGCCACTGTCTTCTTTACGGGCATGACCGTTTTCAAAGCCTGATACATGGAAGAACCATAGCGGTCTTTCAGGAAAGCAGCCAGCCTGATCATCTGGGATTCCATGGCCACGGATCCGGGTGAGAGAGCCAGGATCTCTTTGATCAGGTCTTCCGGATAATCTGCAGTTTCAGACAGAGAGATCACATATCCCTCCCTCACCTGATTTCCTTTGCCAAAGGGTATCTGTACCCTGACTCCCGGCCTGATTTCTCCTTGTAATGAAAAAGGCACTCTGTACTGAAATACCTTATCGAGTGCCTCATGGGAAATGTCTATAATTACGTCTGCGTATTTTTTCGTCATCATACTCCCGTCTAATACTTTCCGGACAGAACATCCTGAACGATCTCTTCTTCGCTCATGTGATATTTCACACCTTTAATCTCCTGATAAGTCTCATGCCCCTTTCCGGCAAGGATAATGATATCACCCGGTTTCCCGTGATTCATCACGTAGGAGATAGCCTCCCTACGGTCAATGATGGATATATATTTCCCGCTGGTCTTCTCCATCCCGCTTATGATGTCATCGATGATTGCCTGAGGTTCTTCGTTTCTGGGATTATCGGAGGTGATCACAGTCAGATCAGCCAGGTTTCCGGAAACCTCTCCCATCTCGTAACGCCGGGATTTGTCTCTGTTTCCGCCACATCCGAAGAGACTGATCAGTCTGCCGGGATGATACTCCCGAAGTGTGTTTAAAATGCTCTCCAAAGCCATCGCATTATGGGCATAATCGATGATCAGAGTGTATTCATATCCGGTAGGAACGATCTGAACTCTTCCTTTCACGGTGAAATGCTTCAGGGCCTGATTGATCTGGCTTACACTGATACCAAAGGCCAGGGCGATGCTGATAGCCCCGAGAGCATTATGTACATTAAAGACTCCGGGAACACCGCAGGTGATGTCACCTTCTGCATCTCCGCTGATATGAAAATCCACACCCAGGAAGTCCGTATCTCTCGTCAGATGGATATCCGATGCCCTCAGGTCTGCCCCTTCTTTTATGCCAAAGGTCCGGATAGGACATAGAGCATCCTTTGTGACTTCTTCAAAATGCGGATCATCCAGGTTGGCAAAACCCTGTCTGGTCTGCCGGAACATCATGGCTTTACATGCAAGGTATTCTTCAAAATTCTCATGTTCATTCGGTCCGATATGATCCGGAGACAGGTTGGTGAACAGACCGTAATCAAACTCGATACCGGCAGTACGGTTCAGTTTGAAACCCTGGGAAGAAGCTTCCATGACAACACATTGGCAGCCTGCATCCACCATCTGTCTGAAATAGCGGTGAATGTCGTAGGATTCCGGGGTGGTGTTGTTCACTGAGATATGCTCATCTCCGATCACTACCTCTATGGTTCCGATCACACCGGTCTTCAAACCGATTGATTCCAGAAGATCATGAATCATATAGGTGGTCGTTGTCTTTCCTTTGGTTCCGGTGACTGCGATGGTTTTCAATTCCCGGGCAGGATATCCGAACCATGCAGCGGAGATCAAAGCCATAGCCTTCCTGGTGTCTTCCACCTTGATGACTGTCACGTTCTCCGGGACTTCAACCTGGTCCTGTACCACCAGGACCGACGCACCGGCATCCACTGCCTCAGAAGCGAATTTATGGCCATCGAAGGAGGCCCCTTTGATACAGAGGAAAAGGCATCCCTTCTCCAGTTTACGGCTGTCGTTTACAACCGCGGTCACATCCACAGAAAGATCTCCCTGCAGACAAATGTATTCCAGCTGATTTAATAATGAACTTAAAATCATAATATCTCCTATCTGATAAACAATGCTTTGAAGTAGTATTGTTGTGTCTTGAAAAAGAATGCAATCAGTCGGGTAACGGCTGATTGCAATATTATCATCGGTTATTCTTCTTCAAATTCTTCTGTCTCACCCTCGAAAACGAGCTCATCATCCTCTTCCTGCTCCGGAAGGATGACGATCTTGTTCTCATTTAACTCTTCGACAGCGATGGACAATGCCTTATCATTCTCTTTGGCATCTACCATAGGAGTCTTGCCGGAGATGAGTTCCCTGGCTCTCTTGGATGTGGCAATCACGATGGAATACCTGCTGTCCACGTTTGGAATATCTTCATTCTCTCTGATTTTCTCTAATATCTCGGTATAAGATGGATGTAACATAGTTTCTCCTTTCAGTACTGACACTTCTGTAACTAATCAGCGGTTTATCTGTAATCTGTCAACTCTTCTTTCAATACGTGGATGAAGTTCTTCTGATTCGAGACCAGCATATTTCTGCTCTCTACGATATGGTGGATCTGATCCACACACTCCTCCACCTTTCCATTTTCATTGCAGACAATGTATTCATATTGATCAATATACCCGGACTCTCTTACGGCGGTCTGCAGTCTGGCACGGATCACATCCTCCGCTTCCGTTCCTCTGCCTGTCAGACGGTCCTTCAATTCCTCCACGGAAGGGGCCGTGATAAAGATCAGAATTGCATCCGGATACTGTTTCTTCACGGATAAAGCTCCCTGCACCTCAATTTCAAGGATCACACTCTGATCCCGGGATAGTTTCTCCTCCACGTAGGCTCTGGGAGTTCCATAATAGTTATCGACATAAGTTGCATATTCAATGAAGCCATCCTTCTCAACGGAAGCCAGAAATTCTTCCTTGTCCAGAAAATAGTACTCTCTTCCATGTACCTCTCCTTCCCTGGGGCTTCTGGTAGTGGCAGAGACAGACAGGGCATAGTCGTATTTCTCTACAAGCATTTTCGAAACCTTACCTTTTCCCACGCCGGAGAAACCGGACAGCACAATAAGATTCCCTTTTTTATCCATATAACTTTTTCCTCTTTTCAATCTGTTTTTCCGTCCTTGCTCCCCTTCATAAGAGAGGCGTCAGACTCCATCTGATTACATCTGCTTGTGATGGTGTCCGTGGTCAACGCGGACAAAACCACATGACCGCTTTCAAGGATAACAGCCGTCTTGGTTTTTCGCCCGCAGGTTGCATCCACAGCCCTGCCTTCGTCCCGGGCATTCTGAATCAGCCTTCGGACGGGAGCTGCTTCAGTGCTCACCATAGATACGATCTTCTCACTGTTCACCACATTGCCAAAACCAACATTCACAAAGGATGCCATAATAAACTCCTGGTTTGTTTTCACTCAATATTCTGAACCTGTTCCCGGATCTTTTCGATATCCGTTTTCAGATCAATTGCCACATTGGAGATGGTAATATCATTACACTTTGACAGGATTGTGTTCGCTTCACGGTTCATCTCCTGAGCTATGAAATCCAGCTTCCTCCCAATGCCTCCCCCCGAGAGAAGTTCTGCTCTCATGGCGGAAATATGGCTTCTAAGACGTACCGTCTCCTCATCCACAGCGATTTTGTCCGCATAGATCACCACTTCTGTGGCAACTCTGGACTCATCGATATTGGCATCGGTGAGAAGATCATGCACCTTTGTCTCCAGTTTTTTGCGATAATCACTGACCATCTGGGGATATCTCTGTTCCACGATAGTAATCTTCTCCTCCATGCCATCCAGCTTGGACAAAATGTCGTCAAGAAGATTCTGACCCTCCAGGATACGGCTCTGTGTAAACTGCTCCATGGCAAGGCCGATGGACTCCATCAGCACAAGACGTACATTATCCTGGTTGATCTCACTTTCTTCCAGGGATAGCACTTCCGGAAAGCGGGAGATACGATAGGCGGAGACGTCATTGACGATACCCAGACTATCGGATAATCTGTTGATCGCCTCATAATAACCCCGTGCCAGTTCCTCATGGAGACAAACCTGACTGGTACGGTCTGCCAGATCTTCATAGGTTATAAAGATATCGATCTTTCCCCTCAGTATCTCCTTCTTCAGATAATTTCTGACCTCTTGTTCCAGAAAACTCAATTTACGAGGTATCTTTACGTTGATGTCGCTGTATCTGTGATTGACCGCTTTCATCTCCACAACGATCTTCAGATCCTGCGCGATATATTCTCCTCGGCCGAAGCCTGTCATACTTTTTATCATTGTTATTCACCTGCATCTGCACTTATTTGTCAGACCCTGTTTCACAAAAAGGTAACTTTCAGAAGTTACAAATTACCGAACTTATTATAAAAGAAAATACTATATTCGTCAACTCTCAGAAGGTTCCCTGTCATGGAGGTCCCTCTGTAAAGTCTCCAGATAATGAAGATGATAAGCAGTTTTGGATGGAACAAAATAATCCGGATTCAATTCGGAGTATTTAAAATGTTTCAGTCCTCCGGCTTTCATCCGGTCATAAAAAGTCAGAAACTCTTTTAATCTGAGGTAATAACACTCCCGACGATGGGTAAAATACAGGAGGAAAAAGGAGATACCTCCCTGCTGCTCATAGTCACTCATAAAGCGGATCTGATGTTCATGAAAGTTCTGCAGAGGAAAAGAATCCACCGCGCACTCTTTCGCATCAAAACATACCGGGATTCCCTGGACAACCCCCATATAATCCACGGTTGATCTCTGATCAAAGTAAGCCAGAGTAATATGTCTGGATGCCTTGTCAAAACGGACCGGGGTGATCGGCGTAGGAATCTTCTGAATCAGAGCCAGCTTTCTCTCTCTGTATTTTTCATTGGTATAATTGATCATTTCCTCAAGGACAGAACCACGCAATCCTCTGGAATTCCATGTTCCCATATTATATCCTTCCTCTTATTCAACCGGAGCTGCCGTCTTAAAAGTATTCCTCAACTGAAATCCACATCACAGAAATCAAGTACCCGGCGGAACACATCCGGCATCGGGTCGTTTATCACCAGTCCGTCATAATGCTTGTCAAAATCAATCTCATATGCATGAAGCAACTGATAAGAGATATCCAGCTTCTTTTTCATCCTTCGGTTTATCTCTCTGTCCCCGTATTTGGGATCCCCCAGGATCGGGTAGCCTTCCGCTGCCAGATGAGCACGGATCTGATGGCTCTTGCCGGTGATAAGACGGATCTTTAATAAAGTGACCTTATCTCCTGCTGCCAGTACATGGTACTCTGTCTCGATAGGCACAGAACCTTCCCTGGGAGTTTCTGAAAACAAGGCCTTGTTCTTCTTCTCATCTTTAGTAAGATAGCCTTTGATCAGACATGACTTCGGGACAGTTCCGGCCACCAAAGCCAGATAATACTTTGACAGATCCCGTTCCTTTAATATCCGGGAGAGGAACTGCAGCCCTTTTGTGGAGATTCCGCAAAGCACGATTCCACTGGTGTTGCGGTCCAGCCGATTGGCCACGGAAGGACGAAAATGCTCCATGGATTCCTCAGACAGCCATCCCATGTCTCTGCACAGATCCAGCAGATAATCATTGAGAGAATCATCCTTCGGCACAGATTTCTGGCTGAGCATCCCCGCCGGTTTGTGGAGAATCACGATATCATCATCCTTAAATAGAATCTTAACCTTACTTCGCAGCCGGATCTGTTCCCCTGTCAGCTCACGTCGATGAGGTTTTTCCTTATTCCCTTCTCCAGGATTGGAATGGGATGGCCGGGATGAAAACTTCTCGAAAGTTTCGTCGGAAAAAAATATCTGTATCCGGTCTCCGGATTGGATTGTCTCGGAACCGACCGCTCTTTTCCCGTTTAATTTAATGTTTTTTTTCCGAAGCATCTTGTGCACAAAACCACCGGATGCATTAGGAAGGCATTTTCCCAGAAAACGATCCAGTCTTTGTCCTTCCTCCACTCTGCCAACAGAAATCTCCTTCATATGATACATCCTCCGGTACTACCCTTCAGTGCCCCATAACCCTCAGAAAACAGGTGTGGGGAATGATTTTTGCCGCAATCCGGAACAGCTTCATAGGAAGGCTGTACACGGATATCTCCCGGTTTTTAATGTTGTCTTTCCACGCTTTTCTTACCACTGCATCCGCATCTGCCATCACCATTTTCTTGTATGAAGGAATGGGATGGCCTGCCGCAGCCCGATTGAAAAATTCCGTGTTTACAGCTCCGGGGCAGACCGCCGTTATCCTTAAGTTACGGTGTCTGCACTCCGCCCGCAAGGCACGGACATAACTGAGTACAAATGCCTTACTCGCCGCGTACACCGCAAATCCCGGCTGCGGGAGAAAGGCTGCGGAGGATGCAAAATAGATCATCTGTCCTCCTTCTGCCATATAAGGGAGGATATGACTTGTCAGGCTGACACAGGAGCTTATATTGGTATCCACCATCTCCTCCATCTCCTCTACGGGAATCTCATCGATCCTCCCCATGATCCCGAAGCCGGCAGCATGGACGAAAATCCTGATCTTTGGCGTCTCCTGCTCAAGGAGCCGGCCAAAGGATTCCCTCTCTTCCCTGACGGTAAGATCAATAGGGATAAGGCGGAATCTGATCCCGGGAAACCTGTTCTGTATGGAGAGAAGACGTTCCTCTCTGCGTCCAAGTATCCATATTTCATCCACATTTACTTTGGTGGTTATCATATGTTTTACCATCTCTCTCCCCATACCGGAGCTGGCACCTGTCACGATCGC
>CADBOX010000196.1 GCA_902796415.1 uncultured Lachnospiraceae bacterium | reverse complement strand
TAAGCATCAAAGATCTTCAGACGGTAACCTTGCACATTCAACTCATTACTGGCATTTTTCAATGCTCTTGCTCCTTGAATCGTCATGAGAGCACAAGGTTCTTCATATCCGTCAATCCGGTCTCCGATGAAATTATAAGTTGAATAATAACGGATCTCCTGAATGATTGCCGGTACATAGTCTGAAAGAAGCACAAAGCCTGAGGAATCCATAGTGACTCTCTTTTTATAATCTATTGACATCTTTCCATATCCCCCTGATTAATAATATCTGCGTATTTGCAGTTGACTGTTTTCACCAGATCTTCCCGTGCAATCTCAATCTGCATCCCCACTCGTCCTGCGCTGACAAATACCTTGTCATACTGTCTGGCAGATTCGTGGATGTAGGTTGGAAATTGCTTTTTCATCCCGATGGGAGAACAGCCCCCATGAACATATCCGGTGAGAGGCAGCAGTTCTTTCTGTTTGATCATGCTTATGGATTTTTCCCCGGCTGCTTTCGCTGCCTTCTTCAGATCAAGATCCTCCTTTACAGGGACTTCAAATACATAATAATTTCCGGTTTTCCCCTGGGTCACCAGAGTCTTAAACACTTTATCCGGATCTTCATTCAGTCTGACTGCAATCTCCTCTCCGGTTAAGGAAGGGTCCTCCTCATAGGTATGATATTCATATGGAATCTTCTTTGCGTCCAACACCCTCATTACATTTGTCTTGTCTTTTTTCTTCATAGCGATTATCCTCAATGCCCATGTTCCGATTCTGAGATACTGTATTCCAGGTCATGAGGAAGCAGCAGATACTTACGGATCAGCAAAACCAGACCCAGGGCAAATACGATCATCACAGTCTCGATGCCTGTACTGTGATCAACAACAAGACCTCTTGCAACGGAAAAAAGGACGATCTCCAGGATACTTCCAATAGAATGCTTTAACAGCATACGGATAAATTCCAATGCGATAATGAGGTTAAAGGCATCTTGAACAATATTATGAATGGTTCCCTGATTCCAGGCTATCGGACCTTCCAGGATGACAGTATATACAAATTTAATGAACAGGGCTACCGTTATGACAACCAAAAACAGGGCGATAATGATCTCCATATAGTTGGATATGCGCAAAACAATATTTTTTAATTTTTGAAATCTGCCATACATTCTTTGTACCCTCATATTTAATCTCTTTCGTATTTAATTCATTTTCATCAGTTCATGCGAAGAGCCAGCATAGTGATGTCATCAAACTGTGGCTCTCCTTCCACAAACTCATCGATACTTTTCTGAACGTTCGTAATGAGTTCCTCCGGACTGGCATCCGGATTCTGATTCAACGCCTGAAGCATACGTTCCGTACCAAAGAGCTGATTATCGATATTGGTAGCCTCGGCAACACCGTCCGTGTAGACAAATAAGGTGCTCCCCTTCTCCAAAGTAATTTCATACTCTTTATAAGGCATATCTTCCATGCCTCCCAGAACAAATCCATGTTTGTCTTTGTATAAGTCGAACTTCCTGTTTTTCCTATCCTCTTCCTCTACTTCCTCTTCCTGTACCGAGGGTGAAGCGATGATATGTTTTACCGCCGGGTATTCATGTCCGGCATTCGCTGCGGTTAATCGTCCCGTGGATATTTCCAGGATTCCCACCCATACCGTGACGAACATCTCGATCTCACCGCCGCTGCCTTCGCAAAGCTGTTGATTTACAAACTCCAGAATCTCTTTGGGAGTAGCCCGGGTAATGGCAGCATTCTTGATCATGGTCTTGGCGATCATCATATAAAGGGCTGCCGGGATTCCCTTTCCTGAAACATCGGCGATCACCATGGCAAGATGGTCATCATCGATGAGGAAGAAATCATAAAAGTCACCGCCGACTTCTTTCGCCGGGGTCATCTTGGCATACAGGTCAAACTCATCCCTTCCCGGGAAAGGGGGGAAGACGATCGGAAGCACTTTGGTCTGGATTTCAGCAGCCAGATTCAGTTCGGTTTCCAACCGCTGATGTTCCTGTTTAGCCACAAGCAGTTCATTCTCCTTGGTCATAAGATCCAGGTTTTTCTCTGCCAGTTCCTTTCCTCGTTGGGTGAAGACATTACCATAGATCAGCAGCTGGGCACCCACCAGCCAGAAATAAGCAAAAGAGATCCGGAAAATAAAAGCCTCCAGAATCCCGGCAAGAGCCGGCATGGTAATAAAAGTCAACAATACCTTCCTTTTCTCTGTGTTAGTGTATTTCCTGAGAATTAATACAAAACACATAATGACAATGATAACCGTATATAAAAGGATCAAAGGAAATGACTTCGTGATTTTCATCGTTCCATAAATACTGATTTCAAAATAATACTTCCAGATACCATTTCCGATCACGCTAAAGATAGAGATCAAACAGATGACATCTGCAAATTTTGACATGAGATCCAGTTTGGGATCTTCGGAATCCGAAGCCTCTGCCACATAATGCCAGAACATTAATGGGATAAGCGAGCTCAGGATAAAATAGCATTCCCTGGCCACCAGATGAATAGTTCTTTTAGACGGTATCCCAGATACCCTCCAGCACACCAGATCACTTAATAAAATCATGGATGTTAATACAAGCATATAGGAAAAGCAGGCTGTCTGGACCGTCAGGTCCTTCCTGTCTTTGATCACACTCATGAATAAGAGCAAGGCGATCACCATGCCGCATACATCAATGGTACAATTGATGAGCCATATAGGGTTAAAGAGGTCCAAACTGCTGGTCATGAGGATAACTGTGCCGATGATCGGCATTAAACCCATTTCGATCAGCATTACAATCTTCTGAGTCTCCCATTTTTCTTTTATCATATATCTAGCCATAGTATTACTCCACGATGAATTTTTATTTTTCTAATAATAATATATCATAAAATATGAGTTGAAACCACTAGAGAAGAAAAAAGAAAGACCTCCGTTGGAAGTCCGGTCCGAATGGACCCTGTCATAACGGAGGTCTTACATTTTTAATTGATTAGTTTACTTTTGCTGCAGCAGCCTTATCAAGGATAACAACTACATCCTCATGATCCTGAAGTGCACTTGCAGTACAATCCGTGGACTTTTCAGCTTTTAACATGCCATAAACAGCATCTGCCTTGTTTGCACCGGTAGCAACCAGAAGGATCTTCTTAGCTCTCATGATGGTAGCGATACCCTGGGTTACGGCCTTAGTCGGAACCTGGGAAGGATCGTTATCGAAGAAACGGCAGTTGTCATCGATAGTTGACTGTGCCAGCTGGGCAACATGAGTCTCGGAATCAAACGGAGTTCCCGGCTCATTGAATGCGATATGGCCATCAGAACCAATACCCAGAAGCTGGATATCTACCTTATATTTTTTGATCTCAGCTTCATAAGCAGCGGCGTCTGCTTCAGGATCTTCACCTGCACCAAATGGTACATGGATGTGATCTTCCGGACAATCAATATGATCAAAGAGTTCTTTATGCATAAAAGTATAATAAGACTCTCTGTGGTCCTGTGGAATTCCTACATACTCGTCCAGGTTAAAAGTGATCACATCTTTATAAGATGTACCGTTCTCTTTATGATCTTTGATCATCTCCTGGTATAAACCGATCGGTGTAGAACCGGTAGCCAGACCCAGAACAGCATCCTTCTTCTCATCCAGAACTGCCTTCATTACCTTAAATGCTTCTTTGGAAACTTCATCATATGTATCTTTAATAATAACTTTAAACATTTTTACACTCTCCTGTTTTCTATTTTATATTTATTCAATAGTAAGTCCTTCTTCTTTGATCACAGCGATCACAGAATCAACGCATCTCTCGGCCATCTCGTCAGTCTTGGCTTCCACCATGACACGGATCTTGGGTTCTGTGCCGGATGCACGAAGGAGAATACGGCCTTCCCCGGCCAGTTCTTCCGTCACTTTTTTACTTGCAGCAAGCACAGCAGGGTTCTCCTGTGCAGCGATCTTATCTTTTACAATGACATTCTTCAGACACTGCGGATATGTCTTCATCTCATGAGCCAGTGTAGCTAAAGTACTCTTCTTATCGATGACAGCCTGCATGACCATCAGAGAAGTAAGGATACCGTCTCCAGTGGTTGCGTATTTACTGAAGATGATGTGTCCGCTCTGCTCTCCACCGATGTCGTAACCGTTGGTCATCATGTTCTCAGCCACGTACTTATCACCTACTGCTGTCTGTTCGGAACGCATTCCGTTCGCTTCCAGTGCCTTATATAAACCAAGATTGGACATAACAGTTGTCACAACAGTATCCTGTCTCAGCTGTCCGATCTCTTTAAGATATTTTCCACAGAGGAACATGATCATATCACCGTCAACCACATCACCGTTTTCATCTACACCGAGACATCTGTCGGCATCTCCGTCATAAGCGAAACCACAGTCCAGATGATGGTCTACCACCAGGTTCTGCAACGCTTCGATATGAGTGGAACCACATCCACGGTTAATATTAGTACCATTTGGCTGATTGTTGATTACGGTAACCTGAGCACCCAGTGCTTCAAACACAGATTTGGCGATCGCGGAAGCACTTCCGTTTGAACAGTCAAGACCGATTCTCTTATTCTTGAAAGCGCGGGTAGGAATGGTCATGAGATAGCCGATATAGCGGTTTCTTCCTGCGGAATAATCGATGGTACAGCCGATCTTGTCCCTGGTAGCATAGGGTAATTCTCCAACCTTGCCATCCATATATTCTTCAATCTTCTCCTCGATCTCGGCCTCGATCTTCTGACCGTTGGCCCGGATAATCTTGATACCATTATCATAATACGGATTGTGAGAAGCAGAAATCATGATTCCACAGTCAAACTCTTCCGTACGTACCACGAAGGAAACGGAAGGTGTGGTGGTGACATGGAGCAGGTAAGCATCTGCCCCTGAAGATGTCAAACCTGCACAGATAGCATCCTCCAGCATGTAACTGGAGCGTCTGGTATCTTTGCCGATGGCGATTCTGGCTTTTCCATCCTCGTTCTTCTGACCATAATACCATCCCAGATATCTACCGATCTGAAAAGCTTTCAAGGCATTCAACGTAACGTTTGCCTCACCTCGGAAACCGTCTGTTCCAAAATATTTACCCATTATTTTTCCTCCTTGATCTGAACGACCGTACCGTCATTTTTCCAAATGGATGCCTCCGGGAGCACACCTCTGACACAGCTGGTTGGATAAACCCTGCAATACCTTCCAATCACGGTTCCGGGATTCAATACTGCATTACAACCGACTTCCACATGATCTCCCAGCATAGCACCGAATTTCTTGACGCCGGTTTCGATTTTCTCTTCTCCGTCACGGACAACTACCAGTTTTTTGTCTGACTTCACATTGGATGTGATGGAACCGGCACCCATATGGCTGTAGTAACCGAGAATTGAATCACCTACATAGTTGTAATGTGGTGTCTGTACATGATCAAAAAGAATAACATTCTTAAGTTCTACGGAATTACCTACCACGCAATCTTCTCCTACCAGAGCAGCACTGCGGATAAAGGCGCCATGACGAACCTCCGTATTAGGTCCGATGATACATGGAGCACCCAGATAAGCAGTAGGAAATACCTTTGCCGTCTTATGTACCCATACATTTTCGCTGACCTGTTCATATTCCTCCGGATCCAGAGTCGGACCAAGTTCAAGTATGAACTCTTTGATTCCTTTCAGGGCCTCCCAGGGATAAGTAAACTGTCTCAGATAATCTCCCGCCAGCGTATGGTCGAGATCATAGAGATCTTTCATCGTATACATCTTCTATATCCTCCTTTCTTATAATAAATGAGTCACAGAGGATACCGAATGGATCTGTTCAGCCCTCGCGGACTGTTTTTTCCCATCTGTTAAAGGCCGTATCCAGCCTCCCGGCCATCCGCCGAATCTTTCGATAAACCGGGACCTCGTCAACTGCATATGCAGTCCAGGCGCTTAGAAAACAAAGAAATATACCAAAGTTGTCAAGGGCAGACTTTGGCATACCAATTAACTCTATGACTTAACTATATTATTATATATAAGTCTGAAATGTCAAGGTATGTTTTGCCCATACCTCGACATTTAAATCAACTTTATTTGTTCAAATTTACATGCTCAAAGAGAATCTCCGGCTCATATTCCGAACCGGTGAACAAGGGGATCTTTTTTCTGTATATCCTGCCCGAATAAGCTTCATGAGGAAAAGGAATAAAAACGGTCCGGTCTTCCCTGCGAAGCACTACCTTATAAAGAGGATCTGCGATGACAATCCTGGCCTGACGCATAGCCATGATCAGTTCCCTTTCCGGGAATCCCTCATCCACATCCGGCCACAGGGCGTAAGCGGTCAGCCCAAACCTTTTTTCCGGGTCAAGAGTATTTATGGCAGCTGCCAATGTCTGAGCAAATATCTCCTCTCCGATAATCAGGATCTGGTCTTCGGGAACTGACCATCTGTCATGGTCTTCGTTCTCTTTATATAGGATAACATTTCTATGTTCCTCATAAGCAATCCTGACAGCATCCATCATTTTCTGAGACATACTTTTGCCGATGGGGATACCTTCCACCCTGGGAATCCCTGCCATTCGCTCCATATATCTGGCAGGCCTGCGTCCTGCAGAGGAAACCACCACATTTACAGTTCCCTGATATATGTGTGTCAGACTTTCAAAATCTTCCCCCATGGCAGCGCAGCAATTGACCGGTATCCCGGCTTCTTCAAATTCGCGGCGCATGGTCTCCACATTTCCATTGATGGAGAAATCCAGCGGAGTCACGCCAAGAAGATTGACAGACAGTCCTTCTCCTATCTCATCCTGGTTGGCAAAACGCTTGATCCAGGCGGTCAGAGCCTTTCCCACACCACTGATGTAGGACTTTAACCCATCGGTAGGAACCGGGATCACAGGGAGACCCGTTTCCCCTTCTATCAGATGGGCTACTCCTTTATAGTCAAAGGCGATGATATGAGGCATAGCACCACCACAGAGGGTTATAAATCCAGGATTCAGATCCCTGGCGGCATGAACCACATCATCGATCAGAACCTGATCGTCCCCGAAAACCGCTGTCATCTCATCCAGACCGGAGATGAACATAAGACTTTTCTCCTCGTACCATCTGGGTTCGTCATGGGTAGAGTAAGTAGAATTACATCCCGACGGGTCATGAAGAATGGTCATACCGCCCAGTTCATACATGGCCGAACACACACCGGATACATCTGCCGTGTAGGTACAGGTAAATACATGTGTCTGATAATCACTCATATACAATTGCACCCCCAGCCTTTGATCTGAACCAGTTCCTTCATGGGTTTCTCCTCTTCGTAAGCCTGGATGATAGCATCCATCAGGGTAAGGATCCCCCGATAACCATACATCCCTTCGTTCTCTATCACATTTACAAAATGATTGGAGTCATTAAAATATGCAGCTTTCTGCCCGATGCACAAGATCTTCTCCTCCCGGTGGCGATCCATCTGGCGCATGTTCCATCCGCTGGTCTGATAGATCTTAAGATCAGGCTTTTGTTCTTTTAGTTTCTCAAAGATTTCCTGACGCTCTGTGAAGACATCCACGTAGACAGACTCCACCCGGAATCCGTGCCGGATCATATATAAGGCCAGTTCCAGCGGGTGATCCACCGCAGTATAATCGATGGACACCGGCATCCCTTCAAGGAGCCTACAGGTGTCCTCCACCTTATTTTCCACCTTGGTTTTCAGTTCTTCCAGTTCCTTTTCGGAAGGTGGCAAGATTCCCAGCATACGGGAGACTTCCATCAGATCCTGGTCATATTCCTCATAGGAATACCCGGGGCGAAGCTTAAACCATTTCTGCTTCAGACGAATCTCCATATCTTTGACCGCCTTAACCCCATGGTTATGGAAGACGAAGTTACAGCAGGATTTGGATTCCATCTGGAACTCATCATATGTTTTGCAGGAATTCAATTCCAGTACATTGATCCCATTATTGTATAATAATGCAGACAGATCACAGGATTCTTTCTTATGGGGAAAGCAATTCCCGATCAGATTTACCTGCTTTGTGTTAAGAACATCGCTTTGTTTCAGAACTCTATGCAACTGTCTCCACAAGGATGGAACCACAGGAGCTGTCCGTCGCATGACAGGGTCCATGTAGCAGTCCACAAAATCAATCTCTGGGTGTTTGTCCTGAAGAAGCTTATATACCCTGTGATAATTCACCGCCATAAAATGGTGGATACAGCTGGTAAAAATCATGATCATCCTCGGTTTCCTTGGAAGTTCACGGATAATCCTCTCTGTCCCTGCATATAGCATCTCCTCCATGTCACCTTCCAGTATATTATCTTCCCCGACTGTGATGGTAGACATTTTATCCATGGCACCCATCTCCGCTGTGGTTAGTACCACACCCCGCAGACAACTGGTGGGACAGACAAAAATCTGATGTCCTTCAGGAACCAGGGTTGCGATATGCACGATATTCCATACTCCCCGCACAGGAGAAGCATATGCAAGACCGGTATCCGCATTGTACTCATATGTCAGATCCCCTATCTGACTGTAAGCATGATCAAACCGAGTAGCATGAAAAGAGCGGTTCTTATCCCGATTCTGTTCGATTTGTTTCTTTCTTCTGTGATCCATACCGGTCGTTATCCTTCCCTAATGTCCTGATCGTAATCCTCAATCATCTTTTTGGCGAGATTCCTGATCTCCCTCACATATTCGCTTTCCGGACTTATTTCAAACACTGGTTTCCCATGTAGTTCCGCCTCGGAGATGGCGTTATCCCTTGGGAGATCCGCCACGATTTTCGTTTTTACATCACCGGCAAGAACCTCCACCTTCTCCCTCTCATCGGGAACATTTCTCCGGTTCAGGATGAGGCCTCCAAGGGAAGCATATCCTCTCTGACGGAAGTTATCCACAGCCACGGCGATGTTTGCAGCTGCATAGATCGCCATGTTTTCACCGGAAGTCACGATGTAGACCTTTCTGGCGTACCCTTCTCTGATGGGCATGGCAAACCCCCCACACACCACATCTCCCAGGACATCATAGAGAACCACATCCGGTTTCAGGATATCGAAGGCATCCCTCTCTTCCAGAGCTTCAAATGCCGCTGCAATGCCTCTGCCGGCACATCCAAGTCCCGGAGTAGGCCCCCCTGCTTCCGCACAGATAATACCCTGATATCCTTCATGGACCAGTTCTTCCAGTTCCGCCCCGTCCCTCTTTTTTCTGAGAACACTTAACATGGTCTCTATTCTTTTGCCGTCATGAAGATATAAAGTGGAATCCGCCTTAGGATCACAGCCGATCTGCATCACTTTAAGTCCCATCTCCGTGAAAGCACAGGATAAGGCTGTGGTGACCGTGGATTTCCCGATTCCTCCCTTGCCATATATTGCAAAACGATACATAGTCAGACTCCCTTTCCCTCTACTTGGATAAAAGAATAACTTCATCCTGCAGGAGCATATCCTTTGCCTGATGAAGTTATTCAAATATTATATCATTTTTAATTATATTATTCTACAGGAATCTTCCCTGGTTCCCTGTAGATTGCAATTAGAAACAGGTATCAAGGATATCCTGATCCAGCTCCTCCTTGCTGGTGAGATTACCTACCAGGAAGTACAGGATACCTCCGGCCAGCAATCCCCAGATTACCGCATTGATTCCGGCAACCTTCACATTATAATAACAGAAAATGTACAC
>CADBOX010000195.1 GCA_902796415.1 uncultured Lachnospiraceae bacterium | reverse complement strand
GAATCAAAAGACTCGTCCTGCTG
Organism: uncultured Lachnospiraceae bacterium; assembly: GCA_902796415.1. Taxonomy (GTDB): domain Bacteria; phylum Bacillota; class Clostridia; order Lachnospirales; family Lachnospiraceae; genus Anaerobutyricum. Next base: position 3,700 of record CADBOX010000195.1, on the reverse strand, counting down.
TAATGCTTCATCTCTTTCAAGAGCTATTTCTCCATTTTGCGCATAATCAAGATATGCCCGGAGCAATTTAACTCCACGAGACCCTGTATTACTAATATTTATGTCCGTATAGCGGATAGATGACACCAATTGAACATTTTCCTTTGCCCGGGTAACCGCCACATTCAGTCTTCGTTCTCCCCCTGCTCTATTGAGAGGGCCGAAATTCTGATAGAATTTCCCATTCTGATCTCTCGCATATGCAACACTAAAGATAATGGTATCCCTTTCGTCTCCCTGAACGGTTTCAAGATTTTTCACAAAAAAAGGCTCTGGCCTGTCAGCTTTAAAGAACTCTTCATATACAGGATCTTCTTCCCTTTTTTTCTGAATCAGATTATCGATCAGATTCTGCTGCGCAACTGAAAATGCCACGACACCTAAGCTTCTCGTCGGAAATTCTTTGAAGTTTTTATAAACCAGATCCACAATATATTTCGCTTCTTCCATGTTTGTTTTTGTCTTACGATCAAATGTACCTTCCACAGGGAAGAAATCCACACCGATACCAACTCTATCCCGGACTGAAGACGGAAATGTGACCAGATGTCCATCGTAAAAATTCAAGTTAGAAAACGCGATTAACTGTTCATAATGGCTACGGTAATGCCATGCAAGACTCTGTGTGGAGAATACCGCACTGCACAGATCAAGAACTGATTCAAAGTCCGTGATATCATCTATTTCTTCATCTTCACTGTCTATATCTGTTGATGCATTAAAGAAATTACTTGGAGGCATCTGCTTAGAATCCCCCACAACAATCAACTGTTTTCCTCTGTATATCGCTCCTATTGCATCCTGAGGGAAAATCTGCGAGGCTTCATCAAACACAACAGTATCAAATACAAGCGCCTCCGGATCCAGAAAAGTACTGACACTCAATGGAGACATTAAAAAACATGGTTTCAGTTGTTGAACGAGTTCACCTGCTGTTGACAGTAACTTTCGGATCGGCATCTGCTTTCTCTTTTTTGTCCCCTCTCTTCTTAATACAGAAACCGCGCTCCCTGCTGCTGCATACTCGATATTGGGACGTTTTTGGGATAGCTCTGACTTGATTTGCACTTTACTGATCTCATATTGTGTATCATCCTGTTTCTTAAACGACTCTACTGCAGCATCCTGTGATATTCTTGTAAAATTAGCAACCACCGGATCTGAATACATAATGTTTTCGATCCACTGTTTATAAAATATTTTTTTGTATGCGCCACTTACCTCATCTGCCGAAATGCCATTTTCAATAACCGCATCAACAAAAGTAGATAATCCGGCATCATCTATCATTTTTTTCAGTGCGAGAAACTGAATCCAATGATTTACCCCATCAAAGTGATCCAGACACGACTGAAGCTTCTTTATACATTGATCAAATGGCATTGTTTCCATGTCTAACACAGAAGTCTCAAACTGATCCCTGAGTCTGTTCCTGACATCCACAGTCGCCTCAATCTGCTCTTTTAGTAAATCTGCATCTTTCCTTAATTCATCTTGTTTCTGTGAAAACATACTTTGATTCATTTCTGACAGTGATCCAAACGAAACAATCCCTCTATGGAAATAGCCAGTCAGAACCTCTATCTCTTGCATCACATGCGTCCAGTCTGTGTTCGGTCCTTCGTAACATTTTCCCAGACAGCTGCCTAAAGTGTTTTCTTTATCTTTGTATTCCTGTAAGAGAGCTTGTATTTTTATGAGCTTTTCCGTAATATCTAAGGCCTGTTGATATTTAACCTTGATCCCCTTTTTTTCATATTTTGAAATCCGGGAAATGATATCTTTGTATTCACGATTAAACCAATGGGAGAAAGTCGAATGATACTTTTCCGACAGTAATGTGTAATATTCTTTACCATCAATCTCACTTATAATCTCCAGATCATAGTTTTCACTGATCTGGCTCTCTGCCTCCAGAATCGTTTCACTGAGTTCCTGTAATTCTTTCAGAAAAGGAAGTATGCGTTGCAATCTATCCGGCGCCATTAATGCAGGTGTAATAACATCAGATTCTGCAGAAAAAGATAACACTGACTGCCAACGCAAGGAATCCTCCAGATTCAGTCCAGGCGTTTCATATTTTTGTTTTAGTCTGCTTGTGGTTGACTGTAACTCCTGATATCCGGTTAAAATCTTGGCTAAATCTTCCCTTAATTGGTTTCTCTGCTCATAAGTAAGATCCTGATTTCTAAATCCATACCATGGATTTTCTCTATAATTGTTTCCAATGGTCGGCACATATTCAGCATACTGATCAAGCAAGTCAACAGAATGATGCAAGTCATTTTCATCTCTTGATGCAATCGACGGAATCGTGTACTTCATATCAGGGAAAGACTTCTGAGATGTGAACAACTCATATAACCTATACAATGATTCCCCAATCGGAACTCTCTTCATGTGCAGTGCATGCGCATAATCATCCAGCTTTTTCTGAGCTTTTTCTTTACGCTCTATCTCTATTTGCGCAAATCCCGATACCCGGCTCCGAGGGCTATTCATCGTCCGGTTTAACTCATCTATCACAACTTTCTTATTTGCTTTATGACTGTGTAATTCCAAACAGAAATCTTCTAATCCAGCCTGTTTAAGTTTGTCAAAAACAACATTTAACGCAGCCTGCTTTTCCGATACAAAAAGAACACGTTTGCCGTCATGCAAGCATTCCGCAATTATATTTGTAATTGTCTGACTTTTTCCAGTTCCCGGAGGCCCCTGCAAAACAAAGCTTTCTCCTGATTTTGCTCTTTCAATTGCTTCAATCTGACTGGAATCTGCAGCAACGACAGTGTGCAGATCAATCAATGGATTTTCAACTGCAGCTGATTCTTCTCTTGATGAATGCGACTCACTGCTCACGCGTTCTCCAAGTAATGCACGAATATTTTTATTCTTGAGGATTTTTTCCTCATTATTCTTCAAATCTTCATACATATTAATTTTCAGGAAAGAAAAAGTACCTAACTTGCACTCCGGAATTATTTTCCATCCAAGGTTTTTTACACTGCGATCCACTTTGTCCAGATATGTAGTCAGCGTATCTTCATCATTAAAATCCGGAAGTTTTATACCATATTCTGCCTGTAGCAAATAATCAAATGTTGGATTCACTACTACATCATCATCGCTAACTTCAATATGAATCGGATCAATCATGGATCCTATCACAATGTTTACATGTACTAGAAGCAACGGGGCCTTATAATAAGTAGAAGAAGCTTCCCGATCTTTCCAATGTACAAAACCAAATGCAAGATATGCGACGTTAATTCCTGTCTCATCCTGCATTACCTTCGCTTTCTTTGCAATATTGCGTATAGCAGTCATCGGATTTGCGGTCTGTGCATAAATCAGAAGCGAACTGGCGCCTTTTATTTTTTCAGCATAGAGATCCTTAAATTCATTCTTGCTCAGTTTGTGCGTCGACGAACTATCCGGCTCTGCGACATTGCTATCCGTACCCTTACTCTCTTCCTTGATTTTGGGATCAAATACTTCAAACGAATGCTCTGCCGAGCAATTTGCAAAAACGCTCTCAATATCAGGAAACACGATCTCTGCTGATGATGCTTTGGAATCCTTAAAGCTGATAAGATTATTCCGTTTTCCAGTGTCCAACAACTGATCGGCCCAACGAGCCAGTTTCTTCTGTTTTGTCATT
>CADBOX010000194.1 GCA_902796415.1 uncultured Lachnospiraceae bacterium | reverse complement strand
TCATAGATCCCCCGCGACTGGATGGCAGGATTCTCCCAGTCCGCATAATTGATCTGCAGCTGGATGAATTCCGCGTCCGGATGCTTCTGCAGGATATCCTCCAGTTCCTCCGGAGTGGAGTGGAAGGAAAAACCATAATGTCTGATCTTGCCTTCGGCCTTTTTCTCTTTTACAAACTCCCACAGGTCAAAATCTTCGAAGAAATGTGTCCGGTGCTCCCCCAGATTATGAAGGAGATACATGTCAAAGTACCCGGCCCCGGTCCGCTCCAGGGAAGTCTCAAACTGACGGATGGCATCTTCCCTGGTCTTACAGTTGATCCATGCCGCATTCTTGGTAGCCAGCTGGTAACTCTCCCTCGGATAACGCTCAACCAAGGCCTGACGGATGGCATCCTCGGACCCGGCGTAGGCCCAGGCAGTATCAAAATAGGTAAATCCTGCCTCCATAAAGGCATCTACCATATCCTTCACCTGCTCGATATCGATGACGTCCCCTTTCTTAGGCAGACGCATCAATCCAAAACCCAGTTTTTTTATTTCTTTTTCAAAGAAACTCATTAATCAATCTCCTGTACTTTCAGCATATTTGTAGTTCCGGATCTTCCGATTGGAACACCTGCCGTGATGACAGCGGTATCCCCGGACTCCAGATAGCCATGTTCCTTGGCAGCGGAGATAGCGCGGTCGATGAGAACGAATACTTCCCACTCTTCCCCGAGAAGCAGAGGTTTCACACCCCAGGACAGGTTCAGCTGACGGCATACCTTCTCGTTGATGGCACATCCGATGATAATACATCCCGGACGATACCGGGAAATCATCCTTGCGGAGAAGCCGGACTGGGTCACCACCACGATGGCTTTGGTATTCAGATCATAAGCCGTAGAACAGGTGGAATGGCAGACCGCATCCGTGATCCCCGGGTTGGAATATGGAGTCCTTGTACGGAAACGGGCTTTATAATCGATGGCTCTCTCTGCTCTTTCCGCAATTTTGGCCATGGTTTTCAATGCCTGAACCGGATAGGCTCCATTGGCTGTCTCACCGGAAAGCATGAGTGCGCTGGTCCCGTCGAAAACAGCATTGGCCACATCTGTGGTCTCCGCTCTGGTCGGTCTCGGATTCTTCATCATGGAATCCAGCATCTGGGTGGCAGTGATAACGATCTTACCTGCTGCAAATACCTTACGGATGATCTCTTTCTGGATGATCGGAACCTCTTCCTCCGGAATCTCCACACCCATATCACCACGGGCAACCATGATACCGTCCACCTCATCTATGATGGCATCGATATTCTGCACACCCTGATTGTTCTCAATCTTCGCGATGATATTGATATTTTCCCCACCTCCGTCTTTCAGGAGCTGGCGGAGTTCTAAGATGTCCTCCCTGGTTCTGGTGAAGGAAGCAGCGATAAAGTCTACATCCTGCTCGATACCGAAGAGGATATCGGATTTGTCTTTGTCGCTCAGATAAGGAATCTTAAGCTCTATCCCGGGCACATTGATCCCCTTCCGGTTGGAAACCACACCGCCGTTCTCCACTCTACAGTGGATATCATCACCTTCCACCGACAGAACGGTCATCTCAATCAGGCCGTCATCCACCAGAATCTTGGTCCCTTCTTCCACTTCATTCGGAAGATTTGCATAGGTGATACTTACGATCTCATTGGTTCCTTCCACATCCCTGGCAGTCAGAGTGAATTCCTGCCCGACTTCCAGAGTTACTTTTCCCTCTGCAAAGAGTCCGGTACGGATCTCCGGCCCTTTCGTATCAAGAAGGATAGCCACGGGTGTCTTCAGTTCCTCCCTCAGCTCTTTGAGCTTGTCCATCCTGGCCTTCTGCTCCTCATGGGTTCCATGGGAGAAATTGAATCTGGCCACATCCAAGCCATTTTCAATCAGCTGTTTTAACACGTCGTCCCTGTCCGTCGCCGGCCCTAATGTGCAGATAATCTTTGTTTTTCTCATGTGTCTTCCCCTTTTTTGCTCTTTGTTGTTAGGTTATATATGTATTATTTCAATCGGATTCATGCCAGCGAATCCGCTTTCATCTATTCCGGAATCTTGCACACGTCGATCCATTCCCTGCTGCCCGACAAGGCTTCCAGTTCCTCCAGACTCAGCTCCACGGCACTGTTGCTGCTTCCGCAGGCCGGATATACCGTCTGGAACCTCTTTAAAGATTCATCCAGGTAGACATCCACCCCTTCTTTTCTGCCAAATGGACAGACGCCGCCCACATCATGGCCGATCAGCTCCCTTACCTCATCTCTGGAAAGCATCTTGGCCTTTTTATGAAAATATCCTTTATATTTGAAATTATTGACTTTGGCATCCCCGGCACAGATCACCATCACCGGCCGGTCATCCACCAGGAAAGTCAGTGACTTGGCAATCTTCTCCGGCTCTGTTCCCACTGCGATGGCCGCAAGTTCCACCGTCGCACTGGAAACATCGAAGATCTTCACTCTGTCACCATAGCCTTTCTCTTCCAGGTAGCTTTTTGCCTCTTCTAAGCCCATCTGTATCATCTCCTATCTCACATTACATCCTGCATCATAATTATATAGTATCTATCGTAAAATGAGAACTCCTGTTTTACTTTTTTTATAGGTTTATGTTAGAATGAATCCATATGACTTGATAAAAACGAAATGAATGTAGGAAAATGGAAAACATGATCAAAAATAATCCTCACGACACTATTTCCATCAAAGAAAAAAAAGCCCCCCGGGGAGGCTTTCCATTCAATAAAAAACATCTGTATACCATGATCACCATCCTGATCATGGCCCTTATCTTTATCCATTCCGCCATGCCGGCAGACCTGTCCTCTAAAGAAAGTGGTCTGATTTCCGGCTTTCTGGCAAGATCGCTGAATCAGGATCCTGAGGCTATGTCATTCCTGATCCGCAAATGTGCTCACTTCACCGAGTACATGATTCTTGGGATCAGTCTCTTTTTTACCATGGGTGAATACCTGACAGCTGCCGGCTCCTTTTCATGGCCGGTTTTCTTCAGTGCCTGGGGGATCGGTACATTCTATGCCGTGACAGATGAGATCCATCAGCTCTTCTCCCCCGGCAGGAGCTGTGAGTTTAGAGATATGTGCATCGACTGCGCCGGCGTACTCACCGGCATCCTGCTGATTATCCTGCTCCGGAAAAGGGGAAGGCACACTCCATCTGATGGCAACAGATAACTGCTGATATTACTGTCTGCTCCACAGATAGCAGTAGGCCTGGGTTCTGGCAGCGAAACGATTTCTTTTCAACAGATCTCTGACTTCTTCTCTGGTATACCATCCGGACTCAATCTCCTCGAAGTCAGAGTCACTTTTCTGAAAATATCCCCCGGCGATACCCACCACACAGACATTTTTCTCATTGGAAAAACCCACGGCACTGTAACTCTCCCCGATATAGTCCTTGATCTCAAGGATATCCAGACCGGTCTCCTCGGACAATTCTCTCCTGGCTGCCTCCTCCGGCGTCTCGCCGGGATCAATGAGCCCTGCGGGGAAATTATAAACCCACTCCCCCACAGCCATCCGGTATTCTTTATTGATGAGAATCCTTTCTCCGGACTCATCCTCCATGATCAGGACCACCGCGTCCGGTTTCTTATCGTGAAGCTGGGAGAAGTCCCTGAGGTTCTTATCCCTGCTGATCATCTCATATACCTTGTCCTGCCCGTGGACCGTCTCATAGCACAGATCGTATCTGGTGATAAAAGCCCCTTCTTCTCTCCTTATTATCTCTTTGAATTTCATGCAAATACACTCCTTATCTGTAGGTCAATCAACATCATCTGCCATATCGGGTTGGTCCTGCCATCAGGCCGGATTCCGGTATCGTACCGACGGTCGCAGAATCAGTATACTTATAAAAATGACGATTCCGGTGGTCCAGAGGCTGACAGGGTAGACGGCCATGATGGTGG
>CADBOX010000193.1 GCA_902796415.1 uncultured Lachnospiraceae bacterium | reverse complement strand
TGTAGTTTATGCCAGAATATTTAAAGCTATGTCCGATGAAAACCGCCTGCGCATCCTGGATTATCTGAAGGAGAAGGAGCACAATGCTAGCGAGTTGCTGGATAAGATGGATTTCGGACAATCCACCTTATCCCACCATATGAGTCTTCTTCTGGAGGCGGGGATAGTGGAATCCAGAAAAAATGGGAAATGGACCATTTACCGCCTGAATCCGGCCGCCTATGAGAAGATGATGGACTGGATGAAGAGGTATCTGGAAGGTTAAATGACATCAAAAGAGGCTGTCGTACTAATTGATGAGGAACTGCCGGTACCGTTTCTCATCAATTAGTACGGCAGCCCTTTCTCTTAAGAATATAACCTATCCGTCATATTTATATCACTTTTTATTGCTAATATGAACAAAGAGCTCCGGTCTGTGCCGGAACTATGTGGAGTTACATAATATCCAATTCAGTAAGGAAAAGTGGTTTTTGTTTATATTTGTGATAAAATAAGCCTATGGGTTTTAAGGAGTAGTATTCTGTTTTAAAGGAGGAAAAATGTATGAAAAAGAAACTGTTGGTCTTGATTCTGACACTGGGGATTCTGGCATCATGCCTGGTTCCTGCCACATCAGTCCGAACGGATGCAGCTGCCAATGAGTACAAAGGAGTCTGGTTTGCCTTTTACGATTACGAGAGTTATCGGAAGACTTATAAAAACAACACAGCCGCTAACTTCACACTGTTTTTTGACAAAGTACTGGATAACTGCAAAGCCAGAGGTTTTAATACGATTCTGGTCCACGTCCGGGCATTTGGTGATGCTTTTTATAAAAGCGCTTATTTCCCAACCTCTGCTTCCATCGCAGGAAAACAAGGCAGAGCACTTACTTATGACCCTCTGCAGATCATGGTGACAGAAGCCCACAAAAAGGGCATGAGGATCGAGGCCTGGATTAATCCCTACCGGGTTTCCGGCGGTTCCAGTTATAAGGCCCTGTCCTCCAAGAATCAGGCGAAAAAATGGCACAAATCCAAGAAGGCTTCCACACGTCGAAATGTCTTATCCTACGGTGGCAAGCTATACTATAACCCGGCAAAGAAAGCGGTCCGCAAACTGATCATCAATGGTGTGAAAGAAATCGTGACCAATTACAGTGTGGACGGAATCCACATGGATGATTACTTCTATCCTTCTTTCACTAAGAGAAACTATAAGTCTGCTTTCGATGCCAAGGAGTATAAAGCATCCCTGGATAAACGAAATGGGATGTCGATTGAAAACTATCGCAGAAAACAGGTTAACCTTCTGGTTTCCGGTATCTATTCCGCGATCAAAGCCATCAATAGAAACGTGACTTTCGGAATCAGCCCTGCGGGGGAAATCGATAATCTTACCTCAAAATACTCCTACTATGTAGACATCAAAACCTGGACGAATTCCACCGGCTATGTGGATTATATCGCACCGCAGATCTATTGGGGATTTTATCATCGCACCGCAAAATATAACAATGTTCTGAATCGCTGGAAGAATATGACCGATCAATCCAAGGTGAAATTATATGTAGGCCTCCCGGTATACAAGATGGGTTACCCGTCTGCAGGAACTACATCCAAGGAAAAGGCTGAATTCAGAGCTGCTGACACCTTGAGTAAGATGATTACTTACGGAAGAAGCCATAGTGTAAATGGATTTGTTGCCTTTGATTATGCCGATATCGTAAGGCCTTCTGCCCAAAAATTTGTCAACTCTATGGCAGTCACTTTTAATCAATGATCATTACACTGTTTTGTTTTATCAATGACTGAGCGAGAATACCCCAATCTTCTTAGGAAGGGGATGAATCGTAAAAAAGGAGAAAAGCATGAAACGGTTTAAAAAGATAATAGGTCTGTTCCTTGTTCTTTTGATGGTAATCTCTCTGATTCCTCAGACGGAAGCCAAGGCCGCATCGAAAGTCAAGATTGTGTATAAGAAAAAGACAACCGGATATGCCAGGAAAAAGACATTCCTCTATCTCAACGGCAAGAAAAAAGCAATCATAAAAACACCAACCTTTATGAAACAGGGATGTTATGTAGGTCCGGCCTCCACCATTTATAAAGCAGCCGGCATGGATGTTGTCTATAAAGATGTGGGACATAAAACCCTTACACTAACCCGGGGGAAACATAAAGTAAAGATGACCAACGGCAGTGTGAAGGCTGTGGTGGATGGAAAGAAGGTTATCTGGGACACCGCACCAATCTATGCCAAGTATAAGAGCAGCGGGAAGAAACGCTGGATCGTTCCGGTCAAAGATGTCTCGCTGGCATTGGGGCTGAACTACAAGGTGGTCAAAAATGCGGTACAAGTAAGTGCGAGCAAGCCGGTCATTGCGCCTGCCAGCACTTCCAAGGTAGTGTTGGTCCTTGATGCCGGTCACGGGGGAACAGATTCCGGAGCGACGGGGAATGGTAACCTGGAGAAAACCATGACCTTAAGGATTGTTAACGAAGCCAAGAAGTATTTTGATCAGGATACCAGGTTCCAGGTGTATTACACCAGGACGACAGACCAGACCCTCACCCTTGCGAATCGTTATACCCTGGCAAATAATGTGAATGCGGATATCTTTATCAGTGTTCATATCAATTCTTATATATCAACTTCCACCGGCACGGAGACCCTGTACAGCAGGGACCGGAATGCCCTCACTCAGAAAGGAAATATCACCTCTCTTGAATTGGCAACGGCCATGCAGCAGGCAGCCTGCGCGGCAACAGGATTCACAAACCGGGGTTTGGTAAACCGGCCAAACCTTCAGGTTTTAAAATATACGAACATGCCGGCCTGCCTGATTGAATATGGATTTATCTCCAACCGTACAGAATGTATCTCTATGAATGCCAATATAGCCAACTACGGCAGAGCATTGTATCAGAGTGTCGTTAATTTTATGAGGGCCAAAGGGAAGATTTAATAGAAGTCATACAACTTAACTATACACATAAAGCCGTTCTTCCATCAGGAAAAACGGCTTTAGTCATAAAAAAAGACTGTTGCCACATATTAGTGCAACAGCCAAAAAAAATAAGAGCGCGAGACGGGATTCGAACCCGCGACCCTCGCCTTGGCAAGGCGATACTCCACCACTGAGCCACTCGCGCATAAGAAATATTCAACTGTGTAAAGTATATCATAAATATTCATATTGTCAACAAAAATTTTGATAGTTTGGACAACTATGAATATTCATCATCTTGGAATCAAAAAATACGGAAAGAGCGGATGACGGGAATCGAACCCGCGTCCTCAGCTTGGGAAGCTGATGTTCTGCCATTGAACCACACCCGCAAGGATCTTTCGAACGAGATATATCATAACATATATTTTCCGGCGATGCAAGGGAAAGATAAGGATGCAAGCGGCAGACCGTCTCTGATAGAAGTTGACGAAACAGATCTTTCTCGTTATCATTATATCTGAAAAAATAAGAAACGGGAGAGAGTCTTGCGATACTTACTATGTGGAATCAATGCAAAATACATACATACCAACCTGGCGATATTGTCCTTGCAGGCCTATGCCAGGAAAAAGGGTGAGAAGGAGATACTGATCCGGGAATACACCATCAATCATTATGTGGATGATATCCTCCAGGACCTCTATGAAGCAGAAGCGGATGTGATCATTTTTTCCTGCTATATCTGGAACATTGATTTTGTGACTGAGCTGGCAGAAGAATACAAGAAAATTGCACCGCAGTGCAGCATATGGGCAGGAGGTCCCGAAGTATCCTACGACAGCAGAAAGTTCCTGGAGGATAACCCTGCGGTGGATCTGATCATGCGGGGTGAGGGGGAAGAGATTTTCTATCAACTGACAGAGTGCTTTGACGGTACCACCTCATCCATACCGGAACTTCCGGGTATCGCAGTCCGGAGAGAGGAGGGTCTGACGGAGGACTATGGGGTGGCTCCTTTGATGGATATGGACGAGATTCCCTTTGTCTATGATGATTTCTCTGCCTTTGAGCATAAGATTCTATATTATGAGACCAGCAGAGGCTGCCCTTTTTCCTGCAGTTACTGTTTGTCTTCCCTGGATAAGAGGGTGAGATTCCGTTCCATGTCCATGGTAAAAAGAGAACTGGATGCATTTCTTGCTGCCGGAGTTGCCCAGGTGAAGTTTGTGGACCGGACATTTAACTGCGATATCGACAGGGCGAAGGATATCTGGACCTACCTGACTCAGCATGATAACGGGGTGACGAATTTTCATTTTGAGATCTCCTCGGATATCCTGGACCAGGATTGTATCGATCTCTTCTGCAAGATGAGGCCGGGGCTGATCCAGCTGGAGATCGGTGTACAATCCACCAATCCTCCTACTTTGGATGCCATCCGCAGGCACATGGATCTGGAAAAACTCTTTCGGAGGGTAGACCAGGTGCACGCATTAGGGAATATCCATCAACATCTGGACCTGATCGCCGGTCTTCCCTATGAGGACTATGAACGATTCTCCTACTCCTTCGATGATGTTTATGCCCATAAGCCTGATCAGCTTCAGCTGGGATTTCTGAAGGTTTTGAAAGGAACCAGGATGATGGAGGAATCCTTTGACCATGCGATACGCTACCGTGGCCGTTCCCCCTATGAAGTTCTCTCCACCAGATGGCTGTCTTACAAAGATGTCATTGCCCTAAAAGGTATCGAAGAACTGGTGGAATTATATTATAACAGTGGCCAGTATACCCACACCCTTTCCTATGTGGTTCCCATGTTTGAGAGACCCTTCCTTTTTTACCAAAGCTTTTCACACTATTATCGGGGAAAGGAACTTCATAAGAGGAATCATAACCGGCTACAGAAATATGAGATTTTGAGAGATTTTCTAAAGAGTCAGCACATGGATATGCCTTTGCTGGATGAGATCTTGCTCTATGATCTCTATCTTCGGGAAAATGTAAAGGGAAGACCCCCCTGGGCTCCGGATCTTTTGCCTTATAAGAAAATCTGGAAAGAAATCTACCGGACACGGAGAGACCTGATCTATCCGGATGTCCCGGAGGAGAACTATGATTCCAGGCAGGCGGCAAACCACAGTCATATGGAGAGATTTTCTTTTGATATCTGTACCTTTGTC
>CADBOX010000192.1 GCA_902796415.1 uncultured Lachnospiraceae bacterium | reverse complement strand
TAGGCACTTTAGACATATGAGGAGCATATATGGAAGTCAGTTATAATAGGCTCTGGAAGCTGCTGATTGATAAAAATATGAGTAAGACACAGCTGATAAAGAAAGCAGGAATCAGTACGAACGCTATGGCTCACTTAGGAAAAAATGAGGATGTTCGGGTAGAAGTATTAGTCAGGATCTGCGAGGCCCTTGAATGTAAACTGGACGAGATCATGGAGCTTATTCCAGACCAATCTTAAGTAAGGAGGCTGTACTGATGAGTCCGATCCTTTCGAAAAAACAGATGACGGAAGAAGACATCAAGTTGCAGTACATCACCCCGGCAATCACAGCTAAATGGAATGTCGGCAAGATTACAATGGAAACACAGATCACGGACGGCAAGATCAACCTGAAAGGTAATTTTGTCTTTCGTGAAAAGCCGAAGCGCGCTGATTACGTGCTTTATTTGAATTCCAATAACCCGATTGCTATTGTCGAGGCGAAGGACAATAACCACAGCATCTCCTATGGTCTTCAGCAGGCTATGGCCTATGCACAGATGCTAGATCTTCCCTTCGCATATAGCTCCAATGGTGATGGATTTGCAGAACATGATTTTCTGACGGGGACTGAGCGACAGTTTGGTCTTAATGAGTTTCCGACTGAGGATGAGCTGATAGCAAGATACAAAGATGAACGAAACGGCGGATCTGGAATCACCCCGGAACAGGAAAAGGTACTTGCTCAGCCATATTACAGCAGTCAGACCACATATCCGCCTCGTTATTATCAGAGAATTGCAATCAACCGCACTGTTGATGCAATTGCCAGTGGAAAGCAAAGACTGCTTCTGGTCATGGCGACCGGAACAGGAAAGACATATACGGCTTTTCAGATTGTCTATCGTATGTTACAAAGCGGTATGAAGAGAAAAATCCTTTATCTCGCTGATCGTAATATCCTTGTTGATCAGTCTATCCAACAGGACTTTGCACCATTGGAAAAGGTTATTCATAAGATCAATGTAGCGAAGGATGATAAGACTACCATCACTTCGCATCAGGTGTATTTTTCGCTGTATCAGCAGCTTGTCGGAGATGATGACCAGGAGCATTTTAGCGAGTTGTTTACACCGGATTTCTTTGATCTCATCATTGTAGATGAGTGTCATCGAGGATCCGCGAAGGAAGAAAGCCGTTGGAGATTGATTCTGGACTACTTTAAGTCTGCTACGCAAATCGGTATGACAGCTACCCCGAAAGAGACTAAGTATGTTTCAAACATCAACTATTTTGGGGATCCAATCTACACATACAGCTTGAAGGAAGGAATTGAAGATGGATTTCTGGCTCCCTTCAAGGTTATCAATATCACTACGGATATTGGTGATGGTTGGCGGCCGTATAAAGGACAACTGGACAAGTTCGGAAATCCTATAGAGGACCGCGTTTATACGAACAGTGACTATGATTACAACATTGTCATTGAGGACCGAATCCAGCAGGTCGCATCTGAGATAACCCGATATCTGAAGGCTACTGACCGCATGGCAAAGACTATTGTTTTCTGCGCTACAGAGGATGCCGCTGAACGAATGCGGCAGGCACTGGTTAATCTAAATTCAGATATGGTAAAGGATAATCCGGACTATGTTGTACGAATCACCGGAAGCGATGTTTATGGTAAGAGTAAACTCGACTACTTCATCTCCGTTTCTGCTTCTTATCCGGTTATTGCAACCACATCAAAACTACTCTCGACCGGAGCTGACTGCAAGATGACGAAGCTCATCGTTCTGGATGAAATGATTGGTTCCATGACGGAGTTTAAGCAGATTATCGGGCGAGGGACCAGAATTCGGGAGAAAGAAGGAAAGACACATTTCGTTGTTATGGACTTCCGGAATGTTACAAGGCTTTTCTCTGATCCGGAATGGGATGGTCCTATTGAGATTGATCCGGGATTTAATCCGGAGAAACCGAAGAATCCGGGGGGCGATCTTCCGGGTCCCGGCCCCGGGCCTGGCCCAGTGAATCCTCCGGGACCACCACGCGTCAAACCGATTGTAGATAAGAACGGCTGTAAAGTTGAAATCATCCATAAGACCGTTTCTGTCTATGATGCGAACGGCAAGCTGCTTCGCCAAGAAAGCATCGTGGATTATACAAAAGAAAATGTTCGTGGTGAATATGCTTCTCTAGATCAATTTATCTATGAATGGAGAAAAGATCCCAAAAAGGAGCGCATCAGGGATATGCTTCGTGAACGAGGCATAGATCTTGAAATGATGAAGGCTGATCAGGGTATGGAAGATGTAGATGATTTTGACTTCATCTGTCATGTTGCTTATGATAAAAAACCTCTCACTCGGAAAGAACGTGCCAATAATGTGAAGAAACGTGACTTCTTAAGCAAGTACAGCGGAGTGGCGAGGGAAGTGCTGGAAGCCCTTCTGGAGAAATATATGAACCTTGGCATCTATGAGATTGAAAAGACCGAGATTCTGAAACTTGATCCGTTTATGAGGCTTGGTAAGCCTGCTAAGATTGCCGGATATTTCGGTGGTAAAAACGGATATATCAAGGCCGTTCAGGAGCTTGCAGATGCCATCTATGATGAGGCGGTATAAATGAAGAAAGTCATGAGTTCATGGCATGTGGGAGTTGCGGCAGAAGCAATTGCAGCGGCTCAGTTTGCCCGGTGCGGATATGATGTGTCTGTCCAGTATGGTGCGAATCAGCCGGAGTACGATTTGATTTCCGTTCATGGGGACCAGATACTTAAGATTTCTGTCAAAGGAAGTCAGGATGGCAGCTGGGGCCTAACACAAAGCTATAAAAAAGGCTGTGATTATCATGAAGCGACACAGAAATGGCTTGATAATCATCATGAGAAAACCATCTTCTGCCTTGTGCAGTTCAGCGGCACTTCTGTAGATGAGATGCCGAGAATATATCTGGCTTCTCCGAAAGAAATCGCAGAACGATTAAATGCTTCAGCTCGAGGCAGGGGTGAAACAATCCTATATGAAAATCATAAATGGACTTCTCGCGCAGCTGGGGCAGGTACTATTGACAAAGTTCCGGATGAATGGAAGTTCTCAGCGGAACGCTTAGAATATATGTTTCAAAACTACGGACAATAAGGAGCGACAATGAGTAATTTATCCGGATTTGTAAAACGGCTTAGAGACATCATGCGGAATGATGCGGGTATCAATGGCGATGCCCAGCGGATTGAGCAGATCGCATGGATGCTCTTTCTAAAGGTATATGACACAAAAGAACAGGACTGGGAATGGGATGATGAAGGTTATGTATCCATCATTCCAGAAGAGTGCCGCTGGGCAAACTGGGCACATGATGATAAGTCCGGTAAGGCTATGACCGGGGATAAGCTACTTGATTTTGTTAATAACACTCTCTTTCCGACCCTTAAAAGGCTTCCGGTTGATGCCTCTACACCGATCAAAAAGGCGATTGTACAAACGACATTTGCAGATGCAAATAACTATATGAAAGATGGTGTCCTGCTCCGTCAGGTCATCAATGTTATTGACGATCTTCAATTGGACGATTATGAAGAGAGTCATGCTTTCGGGGAAATCTATGAGACTATTCTGAAAGAGTTGCAGAGTGCAGGATCTGCAGGCGAATTTTACACGCCCCGTGCGGTTACGGATTTCATGGCCATGATGATCAAACCTCAGATTGGTGAAAAAATGGCAGATTTTGCGTGTGGCACAGGCGGCTTTATTACGAGCTGGCTGAAAGAACTGAAAAAGAAAGTCAAGACAACTGAGGACGAGGCGGCATACAGTAATTCTGTTTATGGTATAGAGAAAAAGCAGTTCCCTTATATGCTTTGTATAACGAATATGCTTCTTCATGATCTGGATGTACCGCAGGTCTTTCATGATAATACCCTTCTCCGGGACGTACTTGACTATACCGCAGAGGACCAGTTCGATGTTATCCTGATGAATCCACCTTACGGCGGAAGTGAGAAAGCCGATGTAAAAAACCATTTTCCGGCTGATTTGGCAAGTTCTGAGACGGCTGATCTTTTTATGTCAGTGATTATGTATCGCTTGAGGAAAGGTGGCCGGGCGGCTGTAATCCTTCCTGATGGCTTCCTTTTCGGAACTGATAATGCCAAACTCAACATCAAAAAGAAACTTCTGAGTGAGTTTAATCTGCACACTGTAATTAGGATGCCAGGCAGTGTTTT
>CADBOX010000191.1 GCA_902796415.1 uncultured Lachnospiraceae bacterium | reverse complement strand
TCAGTAATAAAGTGAATATTAATAATTATTATATTATATCTGGCTACAATTTTCTAGTATTATGAAAAAAATGAGTTGCCGGAAAACATGTCCTTTGTTTTCCGGCAACTCATTCGTCATATCGGACTTGCTCCATCTCTAAATCATTTATCAACACTCTGCATATCCCGGAGGATCTCCTGAACCGTGTTGACAGAATATCCCTTCCTGGCAAAGTGCATCAGGATCTTCCGGGAGGATGTGTAGTCAAGTTCCGGATACTTCCGTGCATATTTCTCTACCAGAGGACGAATATCCTCCGCGGACTGCTGCCCCTCTTCCTCCAGGGCCAGGCGTATGATATCTCCAGGGATTCCTTTCCGGAGCAGAATCTCTTTCATCTGAAGAAAACTCTTCTTTCCCTTGTGGGAATAAATGTAGTCCTCCACATATCTCCTGTCGTCTATATAACCGTGCTCCGTGACAAAGGCCATGGCAGCCGCGATGGAACGGGAGTCATTGAGAGATTTCTCCAGCTTCTCCACCAGTTCCCTCTCCGTCATATCCTTCTTGGCCAGAAGCCCAAGGGCATGTCTTCTGGCTCTGGGGACCGCATATTCTTTATGGATGGCCGAGAGGTCATCCCCTGAGATCACCATGTCCTCCTTCAGTCCCGCCTTACGGATCTCCCCAGGATAGAGGTAAAAGCCTTCCTCCTCCTGTGGGTCCACATATAATTTCTTACCCTTTGTCTTTCGAATTGCAATACGATATTCCATGATCCGTCAGAACTCTCACTCCATGCCGGCGGTCTCTGCTTCTTCCTGACCGGCCTGTGCCTTCATGTATTCATCCTCGGGAAGGTTGTAAAACTCCCTTACCTTCCTCTCTACTTCTGCCATGACAGCCGGATGTTCCTTAAGGTAAAGCTTGGCATTCTCCCTGCCCTGGCCGATCTTCTCGCCATTGTAGGAATACCAGGCGCCGCTCTTCTTCACCGCATCCACCTTCACACCAAGATCGATGAGATCTCCCTCCCTGGAGATACCCTTGCCGAACATGATGTCAAACTCTGCCTCACGGAAAGGCGGTGCCACCTTATTCTTAACGATCTTGACGCGGGTGTGGTTGCCGATTACTTCACCGCCCTGCTTGATGGCCTCCACCCTGCGGACATCCATGCGGACGGAGGAGTAAAACTTAAGGGCACGTCCTCCTGTGGTGGTCTCCGGATTACCGAACATGATCCCCACCTTCTCGCGGAGCTGATTGATGAACACCACCACACAGTTTGACTTATCGATCACACCGGTGAGCTTCCTCATGGCCTTGGACATAAGTCTGGCATGGAGGCCGACCTGGAGGTCATCCATATCTCCGTCAATCTCTGCCTTGGGAACCAGGGCGGCCACAGAGTCGATGACGACGATGTCGATGGCACCGGAACGAATCATGGTCTCCGCAATCTCCAGTGCCTGCTCGCCGTTATCCGGCTGAGAAATGTAAAGATTATCGATATCCACGCCGATGTTCCTGGCATAGATGGGATCCAGGGCATGTTCCGCATCCACAAAACCTGCGATGCCGTCCCTCTGCTGGGCCTCCGCGATCATATGGAGAGCCACGGTAGTCTTACCGCTGGACTCAGGACCGTAAATCTCAATGATCCTTCCTCTGGGTACTCCACCCACACCCAGGGCGACGTCAAGACTGATGGAGCCGGTGGGGATGGCCTTGATCCCGATATTACTTCCGGCATCCCCCAACTTCATGATGGATCCCTTTCCAAAATTCTTCTCAATGGTGGAAACCGCATTGTTCAATGCGATGAGTTTATCTTCTCTGATACTGCCTGCCATAAATGATACCTTCACAGAAGCCTGTCTTCTGCTACTTCCTTTCTAATACGTTCAAGATAGATATATCCTATCACAAAAGAAAAAATAAAACAAGTGTTCCCGAAAATTTGTTCGATTTTTATGCTATAGTAAAAAAGAGCCAAAGTTCTGGCTCTTATATTTTACATATTTTTCCAATTTAATGCAAGTGTATTTTCCATTTTTTTCCAGTTATTTTATAATCTGATCCTTTTTACCTGTTGTCCACTTTCTCAGGGTACATATCATGCATGGTCAGCCGGTCAAAGGCTACCTTCTCCCACATGGTCCCGGGCCG
Source organism: uncultured Lachnospiraceae bacterium (assembly GCA_902796415.1). Lineage (GTDB taxonomy): Bacteria > Bacillota > Clostridia > Lachnospirales > Lachnospiraceae > Anaerobutyricum. The sequence goes on along the minus strand of CADBOX010000191.1, from coordinate 5,046 downwards.
GCCATAGTTGGTATAAGGATCGATGGAGATCCCGCCCCGGGGTGTGAATTTACCCCAGACTTCTATGTATTTGGGATCCATCAGATGAATGAGGTCCTTCATGATGATATTGACACAATCCTCATGAAAGTCTCCGTGGTTGCGGAAACTGAAGAGGTAGAGTTTCAGGGACTTGCTCTCTACCATGCGGACATCGGGTACATAGGATATATAGATGGTGGCAAAATCGGGCTGTCCCGTCATGGGGCAGAGACTGGTGAACTCCGGGCAGTTAAACTTCACAAAATAGTCGTGATCCTGATGTTTATTGTCAAAGGTCTCCAGCATCTCCGGGGCATAATCTGTGGGGTACTTAACCTTACTGTTCCCCAGAAGGGTCACCCTTTCTAACTCTTCTTTTTGTCTCATGGTATAATCCTTCTCTTTCCTATCTGTTTTTTCTTTCTGCTTTGGGCTCCCTGATCTACACAAAGGGTTTCACCTTCTGATTCTCATAGCGGGTAAAATAATAGATGAGATCAAAACAGGTCTGCTCCTCACTTTTGTCTTTCAACACCCAATCCGGATCCGCATCCAGGTCCGGCATCCAGGTGTCGGCCTCATAACTGTAATCCAGTTTTGTCACATAGGCATATCTGCAGTAGGGAAGCAATAGGCTGTAGATGCTTCCACCGCCCACCACATAGATGTCGTCACTGTCATATTTGCTCAGTTCTTTCTTTAGTTCCTCCTCATCGTGCACCAGGATGGCTCCTTTTGGATCAAAATTCTCCTGGCGGGTCATCACGATGTTGGTTCTCCCGGGAAGAGGCCGTCCCCCGGGAAAGCTTTCCAGGGTTTTTCTTCCCATGACGATCACATTTCCCATGGTCATCTCCCGGAACATCTTCATATCCGCAGGGATCCGCACCAGCAGATCCTGACGGTTCCCTATGGCCCAGTTTTTATCGGCCGCAACAATCAGATTCATCCTATCTCTCCTTCTTCAGGACTCCCTCATCAGTTTGTCTGACGGTATCATGGTCAGATGGCGATGGGGATATTCTTGATCTGTGGTCCTGTGACATAATCTTCGATGGTGAAATCATCCACGGTAAACTGGTAGAAATCTTTCACATCCGGATTCAGGGTGACCTTAGGTGCCGGATATGTCGGGCGGGTAATGAGTTCTTTCACCAGAGGAATATGCCTGTCATAGATGTGGGCATCCGCGATGACATGAACCAGTTCCCCGGGCTCGAAGCCTGTGGCCTGGGCGATCATCATCAGCAATGCGGAGTACTGAACCACATTCCAGTTGTTTGCAGCCAGGGTATCCTGAGACCGCTGGTTGAGGATGGCGTTCAGTTTATTTCCCGTGACATTAAAAGTCATGCTGTATGCACAGGGGTACAGATGCATCTCGTGGAGGTCCTGATGAACGTAGATATTGGTCATAATTCGACGGCTGAAGGGATTATTCTTCAGGTCAAAGAGGACGCGGTCCACCTGGTCCATCTCTCCTTCTTTGTATTTGTGCCTGATACCAAGCTGGTAGCCGTAGGCCTTGCCGATGGAACCGTTCTCATCTGCCCACTGGTCCCAGATATGGCTGTTCAGATCGTGAACATTGTTGGATTTCTTCTGCCAGATCCAGAGAATCTCATCGATGGCAGAGCGGATGTATGTTTTACGAAGGGTCAGGGCCGGGAATTCCTTGGATAAGTCATAACGGTTTACCACACCGAAGCGTTTCAGAGTGTAAGCGTAGGAACCGTCTTCCCATTTGGGACGTACTTTCTCTCCCTCCGTGCTGTATCCATTTTCTATGATGTCTGTGCACATCTCTATAAACAGTTTATCTGCGTAACTCATTTTCTCCTCCTCTTTTTGGAAAACAATTGCTTTTCTATGGGAAAAGTATTAAAATATATAAAATGCTATCCATACCAGATCAGTATACCCAAATCCAGTATAGAAAGGAAGTTAACTATGAATAAAAAAACAAGTATTATCGTTAGCGTGATGGCTGTCATCGGTGTGATCACCACTGCGATCGTCCTGTGCATCGTATTCCGTGACCGCATCAAAGAGACTTACCTCTATCAGAGGTTCTTTGCAGAGAATGAAATCGATGACATGGATTTCTTCGACGATGATTTCCTGGATGACGATGATCCGGAAGAAGAACAAGATAAAGTGGATGCAGAGGATGAGGAAGAGGAGAAGCCTACCACTAAGGCTCGCCGTGGTTACACCTCCCTCAAGGTTTCCTGAGATCCCCAAGACTGTCTCTACAGACAGTCTTTTTATTTTGCCTCCGCCAGCAGTTCTTTCAGTTCTTCCACATCAAAGAGGTAATGAGAATTGCAGAAATGGCAGTTCACCTCGATGGGTTTCCCATCTTCTATCATCTCTTCAATCTCTTTCTTTCCCACACTGACCACTGCATTTTTGACCCTTTCTTTGGAACAATTGCAGTAAAATCTGGTGGGCATCTTATCCTCCACCACATATCCCATATCCCCGAAGAGAGTCTCCATGATTTTCTCCGGCGTCTCCCCTGCATCCAGGTGACTGGTGATGGAGGAGTAATCCTTCAGGTGTTCCTCCAGGGAACGGATGGTATCCTCCTGGGCATAGGGCATCATCTGAATAATGAACCCTCCTGCCTGCCGTACTGTATTGTTTTTATTCATCAGTACACCCAGGGCTACGGATGTGGGAATCTGCTCTGAGGAAGCAAAATAGTAAGTGAGATCCTCGGCGATCTCTCCGGTTACCAGGTGGGTCTGACCAGAGTATGGTTCCTTCATACCCAGGTCTTTTATGACCGTGAGTACTCCCAGATCCAGGGCTTTTCCAACATCCAGTTTCCCTTTTTCGCTGGGTGGCAGCATTACGTCTTTATTAAATACATATCCTTTAACATCTGCCTTGGCATCCGCCGTGACGATCAGACCACCGATGGGACCGCTGCAGTTGATCTGCAGGGTGATGACATCCGTGTCATTTTTGCACATGGCTCCCATCATGGCGCCTGCAGTAAGAAGACGTCCCAGGGCAGCTGTGGCCACAGGACTTGTGTCATGATGCTTTCTCGCTTCCTCCACCAGATTTGTGGTGACCGCGGCAAAAAAACGTACCTGGTTTCCACAGGCCATCCCGCGGATAATATAATCTTCCATCTTTGTCAAACTCCTTTTTGCTGCTCTCTGGCCAGGATGACGATCCTCTCGCTGTCCTGTCCGGCAGGTTTTAATGTATAGTCATCAAAGGCAGCAAGAAAAGCCAGACCGCTCTTCTCAATCAGCCTTTTCATCTCTTCAAGTTCATAGCCCCTCTGGACATGCTGCTCTGCGAACTTCCGATAGAGGTCCCCCTCTTCCTTCACAAACACGTTGAGATCGATGTAATTGAGATGTTCCTCCCGGTCATACTCGTTATACCAGATAAAACTCACATCTTCCCGGTCTTCTGCGATGGTGGTTTCTCCAATGACATCACGGTATTTGTGTTCCGTATTAAAATCAAAGAGGAAGATGCCACCGGGGTCCAGGTAATTGGAAACCAGGCGGAAGACCTGGGTCAGTTCCTCCGGATCCAGGATATAGTTCACGCTGTCGCAGATGGAAAAGACAGACCGGACGGTCCCGTAGAGCTCGAATTCTCTCATATCCTGGTGAAGATAAAGCAGAGAATAGGGAAGAGTCCCTGCCCTCTCCCTTGCAATCTGCAACATATCCAGGGAGGAATCCACCCCGATCATGTCGTATCCCGCTTCTGCCATCTTCTCCATCATCCTGCCGGTTCCGCACCCCAGTTCCAGGGCCAGTCCGTCACAGATTCCCTCTTCTGACAGGCGGTCTTTCAGGAAGGAGCACCAGGCATCGTATGGAACATTATCCATCAATTCATCATATACTCTTGCAAAACTTTCGTAAGCAGCCATCCCGGTCTCCTCTCTAAGACAGAATCAGAAATTTCTCCAGAGCAAAGGAATAGATCAGGATATGTTGCACTCTCTTCTCCATGATCTGTTCCAGAGCCATCTTATAATATAGCATCTGGGTCTTGTATCGGTCAAGAAGGAGCCTCTCCTCCCCCTCCTGAATCCGGTCCGTTTTGTAATCCAGGAGCCACAAGCCCTCTGTATCTTCTCCACAGACATCAATGATCCCCTGAAGGATGACCGTTTCCTGCCCCTTGCTGTCCGGATAGAGAACCGAAGAATCCAGCCCCAGAGTAAAAGGCAATTCCTTGTGGAGATTACCCTCCTCCTCCATCCTTGAGAAAATCTTTCCGTATTCGCTGAAAAGGAAGGAAGATATCCCCCGGTAGACACGGTTTTTCATGGCATCTCCCACAGTCCGGCAGCCGGGCTGGGACGCCCAGATCCGGTCCAGGACCGTATAGAGTTCTTCTTTATCATGAATGGATGAAAATGGAAGAAGCTCCATCAGTTTATGGACCATGGTGCCGTAGTCCGTGGACCGGAATGTCTCCTCACGGTCACGCAGGAATGCGGGAACCAGGATTTCCTCCTCCGTTCCCGGGACCTCCCAGACAGGGGAATCCTCCTCGGGGAGTTCCTGCATGGCCAGCTTCTTCAGCTCTGACACAGAGTATTTCCGCTTCCAGTTCACAGACTCCCGGTAGGGATAGATTCTTCCAAATGCTTTCCGAACCTGGTCCACATCCGCCCGCGCCGTCTCTTCCTGTTTCAACAGATCGGTCAGTTCTGTGGCTGTCTCGCTGCCGGAAAGGTTCTCCAGGATTTTCTCCAGGTCCTCCCCTCGGTAGTAGCTGCAGCCTTTCCATTCTGCCTGACTGAGAACCGGCAGCAGCCAGTCCATATATGACATGCCATGTTCCGGTGAGGGCATGCTGACCATGTCCTTACACTCTTCCAGCTTCTTAGCTTCCACCACTCCGGTCAGGATCAGTTTCCGCATGGCTCTGGTCATGGCCACATAGAGGATACGCAGTTCCTCCTCCAGAGTTTCCTTCTTTATCTTTTCTTTTATGGCCTTCTTCAGGATGGTGGGGGAAGAAATTCTCTCCTCC
>CADBOX010000190.1 GCA_902796415.1 uncultured Lachnospiraceae bacterium | reverse complement strand
GTAAAGCCGAAGATCCGGCAGGGTTGGGAAATGTTTATGTGTTCAACAAAGACGGTGGAATGTCCCTTTTTCTGCGTTATAACGGCAACAAGGTCACAGTCCTGCAAAATGATTGTGAAAAGAACCTGGTTCTCTATGGAGTGAAGCTGAGTCAGAGAAAGAAGACAGCAGATAAGGCTCTTAAAAAGAGGAGCTGGAAATACACACGAAAAGAAAAAGGCGGTGGAGGGTATTGGCTTGAGTATAAGAAAGGGACTGCAAGGATCAGATTGCTCATTAATGGTGGAAGAGTCAATTGCTATCAATGGCAACGCGGGTGATCACATTACCCCCAGTTGCTTTTGTGTCTGAGGTTTGATTTGAGCATACGAAAATCGTAGAGAGGGTATAAGACAACATGAGGAAAATCATTTTTTTCTTGGCGACAATTATCCTTCTATCCTGCCCGGTATTTGCAAATGAGAAGCAGGATGCTTTGAAGGCATATAATGCATATATGGCTACTCAATCATCATATTCTCGTTTTGCCCTTGGATATCTTGACAAGGATAGTGTTCCCGAACTCTTTTGTGGAAATAAGATATACACGTTTAAAAAGGGGAAAATGGCGAGTATCAACTACAACTTCTATGCACCCTACGCCTACTATAAGAAGAAGGGCGTCTTCATTTCCGCCTTTGCTCACGGAAACATATATATGGCATATTCCTGCGATTATTACTATAGGCTGCTGAAGAGCGGGAAAACTGAAGTGCTTCTCACTAAGGACTTTTCACAGCTGAAAGGCAAGAAAGAGGAGATTACATACAGAAAAGGGAGTAAGAAGATAACAAAGGCAAAGTTTACGAAACTTTTGAAAAAGTACGTTGGAGCGGGGAAGAAGGTCAAGCTGAAATACTATGCGAATGATAAGGCGAATCGAGAGAAATACCTCCCTGCCGCATAAAGGAGATGAGAACCATGACCAACAAAGAAATCGTAACTGAGTTTATTGATAAGGTTTTCAACGCATGGGATCTGACGGATCTCAATAAATATATGCGGGAAGACTATATGCAGCACAGCCCCGAAGTAAAAGACGGCAGAGAAGGATTCCGGGAGTTTGCGGCAGGATTTTTCAAGGCAAAGCCGCACATGCATGTGTTCAAGATGGCGGAAGATGGAGATATGGTTTTTGTTTTCTTCAAGTGCACATTTGGCGATAATGAAAAATCGGCTGCAAAGGTATGCGATATTTATAGATTGCAGGACGGCCTCCTGGCTGAACACTGGGATGTGGTGATGAATATTGATCCGAATGATCCCGGCGCAAGCGGGAGAGGGCATTTTTGATGGTTCACACGGCTGAGGAAGTTTACATGAAGCCGGATGAGAATAAAGCTTACTGGATGTCCAAAAAGAGCGGCGGCAGCTTGGATTTGTGGTGATAAGGTGACAGGGAGGAAAAGAGCAATATGAAGATAATGGGCGTTGTGGCAGGACGCCACGGAGGAAATAGTGAAATACTTGTAAAAGAGGCTCTATTAGCAGCACAGGCAAAAGGAGCCGAATGCAAGCTGATAAATCTGTTTGATTACCGTATTGAGCCGTGCACGGGATGTGAGAGCTGTACGATGCAGATGGGTGAAGTGGCAATGGATCCTTCTAAGAAGTACAGGGGTTGTGTCTTGAAAGACAAGGACGATATGGACAAGATCGTTAACGAGATGCAGACCTGTAATGGTGTGATCATCGGAGTGCCAACGTATGATCTGACACCAAGTGCTCTTTATCTGAAATTTGCTCAGCGGTTCCTGGCGTACGAACTCTCATTCAGACTGGAGATAGGTGATGTCAAAGAGGATCCGCATACTGTGGCAGGATTGATTGCTGTGGGCGGGTCATGTCATGACTGGCAGACTCTTTCCCTGGAAGTTATGGGCGCTACAATGTTTACACAGTCCATCTATGTAGTGGATCAGATGATGGCCACACGTAATGGTCGTCCCGGCAATGTTCTGCTTAGGCCTGAGCAGCTTGAGAGAGCGCATAAAATGGGAGAAAATGTTGTTGACGCAATACAGACGCCCGTAGAAGAGAGACACTGGCTCGGAGATCCTGATCAGGGATTATGTCCAAACTGCCATTCAGGTTTGGTTTTCCGGGGCGAAGAACACTGGGATGGCTTGAAATATCCATTTGAGTGCGCAGTCTGTGGTGCCGGCGGAGATCTGATCAGAGGAGAGGATGGGCAAGTAAGATTTGTTTTAGCCGAAAATGGACTGATTCGTGACAGAAATGTAAACGAATCTAGGGCACTGCATTTAAAAGAAATAGTGGAGACCAGGATAGACTTCTTAAAGCGTCAGGATGAGATCGGTGATTTAAAGAAGCATTATGAAGAAGTCAGCTTCCCGGCGATATGAGGTAAGAAAGATGACAATCACAGGATTAGATCACATCACGATCAATGTAGTCAGTCTTGAAGTATCGAAGGCATTTTATGAGAATGTGTTCATGTTGACACAGAATGGCTTCATAGATATGGGTGACCACACGCTGACATATTATGCGTTGCCGTGCGGTATTCGTCTGGAACTGATAGATTATGAAATGAAAGATATGCCTGTTTCGGTTGCGCCAACACATGTAGGCATGTATCGCCATTTTTGTCTGGAGGTGGATTCGCTGAATGAGCTTATGGAGCGCTGCAGACAATACAAAGCTGCAGTGACCAGTGAGCCCGCTTTTGTTGAAGGTCTGGGGCGCAGGAACATGCTTCTGCTTGATCCGAATGGTGTTGAGATCGAGGTTTTTGAAGCGGTGAAAGGAGAGTAAAATGAAGGTAGTACACATCAAGGATATCAATGGTTTTTTTGAAACTGTGGACAAGTGCAAGGGCAAAGTCGAGTTGATCACAGGCGAAGGAGACAGACTGAATCTGAAATCCAAGCTCAGCCAGTATGTTTCAATGGCGAATATCTTCTCAAACGGAGAGATTCCGGAACTGGAAATCATCGCATATGAACCGGAAGATATGAAACTGTTGTTGGATTTCATGATGAATGAGTGATAGGACAGGGGCGGCTCACAATAGGTCGCCATTATTATAATCATAGCCGGTTTAAGATGGTCAGATATAGGGGATGGTGCTACGAGAAGGGGGTCAGACCCGGTTACGCAGGAATTATGAAAAGGAGCAAAAGCAGTTGTTGCTGGACATCTGTCTTCCGCCATCAGAAGAAGAGCCGACTGGGAAAAAGCTGAT
>CADBOX010000189.1 GCA_902796415.1 uncultured Lachnospiraceae bacterium | reverse complement strand
TTTCATGCTCTCAAAATTGGCAGTCCCGATCGCCGTGATCCCTTCTCCGATTACGATCTTCGTCACCTTTTCATATCGGCTGACCAGAGCCTGCCAGTTCTCTGAAATATAAGCGGTATCCGATTTCGGTGCGAGCAGATTGTACTGATTGGTATCACGGGATGCAAAGATATCCGTCGTTGCTCCTGTTCCGGACAGGGTCAGGGTAAGATCATTGCCCGACCCGGACAACTCCCATTTGACGTTGCTGCCGCCGGCTCCGCATTCTCCGGACATTTCATTGGGATTCATCCCGTCCTCCGCAATTGCTCCTGCCGGCAGAAGCATTGTCAGCATAAGGAGGGTCATCAGCAATCCCGCAAACTGTTGTCTCAGTTTCATGGTTTCCTTCTCCTTCTCCATCATTCGAATAAAAAACACTTGTTTTTCTGAATCAATTGACGCCTAAAACAGAATGTTTTACTAATAAATTGATTCTAACATGCTCTGCGTCATTTTATATCATCCACAGGCTTAATTTTTATTAATGATTTTGTGATAAGACTTAACTCCAGTTCCTGATTCTTTCCAGGAGAAATCACGTTCCACTCTCTGTCAATAACCGTAGATATATTGCTGTAGTGCCTGCCGATTTGGTTCCATCTGCGGTATCAATACGTTGAGCACACCTTCCCGTATCTCCTGAGTATACGTACCGTCCAGTGGGATACGATAGCTGTTGATCTGTATAATATCATTTTTCTTCAACCAGTAAAAAAAGCCCAGCATATCATGAATATCCATATCCGTATTAAGATAATGACCGTTCTCCTGAATCATTCGAATCAGTTCTGCATGGCTCATACTGTTAAGTTTGTTATAGGTCGAAATGATCGTACGACGCTGCCGTTCTGTTCGTGCCCAGTCCCCGCCAAGATTCTGCCGCGCGCGGCAAAAGCACAATAATTGCTCGGGATCCATGGCATTGATACCGGAATGAAGATTCCAAACAGGCTTTGTATCCCCACGGTCGTAGTGCGGTACGAACGAATTCTTCGTCATATCATTTAGATAGGGTGCTTCTTCTTCCGTTAAGTCAACATCAACGGGGCCAATTTGTTCATACAAATCCATAAAACGCCAGAAATCTGTTTCAATGAAATGATCGATATGAATGCCAAAGTTCATCTCAATTGTTTGAGACAACATGGCCGCACCACCGTTGAGATAGGTCAGATTGATCATGCCTTCTTTTCCATCGGCACAGGGAAGATACATGTCCCGCATCAGAGATATGAGATTGATCTCATTTGTGATCGTATTGATACTGAAAATCATTATACTGTCACTGCGCATCTCTTCCTTTTGGCTTGCACGGCGATCCTGCCCTACGATAAGGATGTTCTTGATATCTTCATTCTCAATGACGGAAGTATCTGCATTTGCACGCTGAAACTGTTTCAGCTTTCTCTGTTTCAGAGCTGTTCCAGACGTTATCGTCTTTTTTTCCGTCCCGGAATCAGATTGTTTTATTGCTTCCTCGAATTCGGACTCTCCATCCGATGGGTTGAATGATGAACCTGTTCTTCCGCATCCGGACAGCATCGACAACGAAAACAGTATCAGAAGCACTACATAGATGAACCATCTTGAAGCATTTTTTGCCCTTTGCATTTTAAAACCTCAGATTTCTTTATTACTCTTTTTCTTTTTTTGCTCTCTTAAATATGATATTATTAGAAGCGCTATAGTAAAACAAGTACAAGATTGGATAATTAATATGGCTAATAAAATTCCAAAAACGGATCTAGAGGATTTTCGCAGAGAATTGGAAGAAGACATACGAAATTTCAATCGGGAAGATGCCGTGAAGGAAGTGAAACAGGCTTCCAGTCAATCGTCTTCCCGTCACAGTTCATCTTCCCATCACTCTCATCCCGGAAGCTCATCCGGCCATTCAGGGTCCAGCACACGCCCAAGTTCCCGGCATTCCTCATCCCACCACAGCAGCTCCTCTCATCGGAGTTCCCATTCCCATCACAAACAGAAACATGGGAAAAAGCCAGTGAAGATCATATGTGCGATTCTTGCCATTGTCCTTCTGTTGGGCGCCGGTGGCTATGGTTTCCTGCAATGGGAATTGAATCGTATCAATCGCAGCAGCACGGATGAAGTGACGACAAAAGAGGTAAATGACCATATCGATACGGAAGATCTTTATGGAATGGGATCTTCGGATGCTGAAATGATTTCGGATCCCAACATCACCAACATCCTGCTCGTCGGTCAGGATCGTGAAAAAGGGGATAAAGCTGAGATGAGAAGTGATGCGATGATCATCTGCAGCATCAATTCCAAGACAAAGGAAATCACTCTCTGCTCCCTGATGCGTGATATGTACGTCCCCGTTCCGGACCTCGGATATGGCATGCTCAATCATACTTATATGATTGGCGGCTTTGATTTGCTGGAAAAAACGATCGAATCCAACTTCGGCATCCCCATCGACGGAAACATTGAAGTTGATTTTCAGCGCTTCATGCAGCTGATTGATATCATGGGCGGCGTAAATGTAAATATTACAGCTGAGGAAGCTGCATATATGAACAAACGATACAGCAGCTGGAATCTGAAGGCCGGTGAAAACCGACTCACTGCAGAGCAGGCACTTTACTATTGTAGAATCCGTGAAAACATTGGCGGTGACTGGGGCCGGACCGACCGGCAGAGGAAAGTCATCATGTCCGCCTTCAATCAGCTCAAATCATCCGGTGCAAAAACCCTTCTCAACTTTGCACATGATGCGATGCCCGCACTTACGACAAATCTGACGAATACCAAGATCATAAAATATGCTTATGCTCTTGCTTCCTACAGCATGGATTCTTCGCACAGTTATCGTATTCCGGAAGAAGGTACATATACCCAGGAAGTCCGTGAGGAAACGCTGCATGTTCTTATCCCAGATCTCAAAAAGAACAGCAAACTGATAAAAGAACACTTGTATAAATACTGATACGAAATAGGGTAGAGAGCGCGTGAGCGCTCCCTCCCATTGCACCGTACGTACGGGTCTCGTATACGGCGCTACATCAAAATAGTGTC
>CADBOX010000188.1 GCA_902796415.1 uncultured Lachnospiraceae bacterium | reverse complement strand
TCGTCAGGGGGCTCTTTCTATTCTGTGCCGGTTAGCAGAAACTAACATTAAAACATGGTTAAATCTTGTGGGGACACCGGATTATTTTGGATTCTCAAAACAAGGGAAACGTGGTATAGTAAAAATATGGTAATGCTCTCTTACGAGATAGAGCATAGAGCAAATGGTTAAGGAGTACGATGAATACCCGATTTGAAAGGGGTGAGAATATGGCATCGACAATTGTTTTCTGTATGGATAACCCGATAAAGACGACTTTGAGCGCATGGCAGGGTCACATAGGCCGGGCTTCAGTTGTAATACGAAATGGTGACCACTACGAAGTCCTTGCATATTCTGACAATGAATTGGATTTCCCGGAACTAAGCAGAATGGCTCGTAAAAATAAAGCAAAATATATGAAGAGCATTTTAAGCGAAGGAGTAACTGCAATTGATTAAGATAGATTTTCTGGCTGAGAGGGAAAACTCTGCATATCGGCTTTCCTATGATTTAGGAAACTCCGTGCCCGTACTTAAATGGGATACCGGCGCAAAATATACGGTTATTTCTGCGGGAATGCTTGATGATAATATATCGCCAGAGAATATAGAACGTCTGAAATCGTATTGTGAAGAACACAGCCATTATAAGGAAAATTTCATTTCTGCAAGCGGGGATCCGATCAAAGGATATTTGGTAACAGCACATGATGTTAGGATGGGTAATGCCTTACTCCGGGATTTCCATTACTATCTTGTGGTCGAAAATAAGATTGATATTGCTTTGCTCGGATATGACTTTATAGACTGCTGTATGCGTTCTGCGGATGCCCACGGAGATATTCTCATATCGGAATTTGATGATATCGGTTACGCTATACCCGATGGAGCAATGGAAAACGATGAGCTTATCTCATTCATAGATTCATTATCTGAAGATGTTTAGATGAGATATGGAAAAAGTAAAGAAAGCGGTTTTGATGATGTATGTGGAATGAGAGATTGGGCCCTCTGATGAAGAGATTCGTCAGGGGGCTTAATTCTTGTGGGGGCATCGGATTATTTTGGATTCTCAAAACGGGGGAAACGTGATATAGTAAGTTGTCATGAATAATTCAGGGTAATGTTGGGATTAAAAATGCCGATAAATCCCTGAAAGTACAGAATTCAAAAGTGTTAAAATCTTAATATTTTTTATATGAGGAGAAAATAATTGTGGAAAATAAAGAAGGCTTTTTTGCTAAAATTCATCGTGAAGGATTTACATGGAAGGATTCGATAGTAATCACATTTCTTTTGGTCGTCATTATCTTTCTTTTGGGAAGCGGAATTGCTTTGATTATAGGAAATGTTTTCAAGTCGTTTGGCAACGGAGAAAATGCAGAATTTTTCAATGTGATTGGTGACAACTTTGGGTTCCTGGGCTATTGGATAATATGTCTAATATATCTTTTTATCGTAAAATCTGATAAGCCGATGCTTCGGGCGCTTGGAAGTGAACCAAAAGGAAACACTCTGAAAATGCTTCTTTGGGGATTTCCGATTGGACTTGTATTAAATTCTTTGTGTGCCAGGATTGCCATATTACATGGAGACATCCTGCTTTCTTTCGCTTCATTCCCTGTGATAAAGATATTGATTGTGTTTGTTTCAGTGTTTGTGCAGTCTTCAGGAGAGGAGATTATTTGCCGTTTCTTTCTGTATCAGCGACTCAGGAAAGCGTATAAGAGCCCATGGGTTGCTATTCTTGTAAATCCCCTGGTCTTTGTGGCTGTTCATATGGCTATCCCGGGTTGTACAATATGGGCAATTATAAGTATCTATCTGGTAGCCTTGATGTTCAGTCTTATGGTTTATTATTTCGATTCGCTGTGGATGGCTATGGCGGCACATGCAGCATGGAACTTTACACAGAATTTTATTTTTGGATTACCTAACAGCGGCACAGTATACAATTTTTCTATTTTCAAACTTGATCAGGCCACTGCAAAAGACAGTCTGTTTTATAATGTGCTGTTTGGTGTTGAAGCGTCCATTACTGCTGTTATTGTATTTGCTGTAGCCTGCGCGGTCATTCTGCTCATGATGAAAAAGAAACCTCAGAAATCACTGGATGTATGGCAGAGTTAAAAAGATTTATAATTTCATCTTTGTAGCGGGACCTACGATCTGTCGTAAATCTTCCTATAATAATATACTCTTGTACGAAGCGATTATTCGTGCTAAAATGAAATATCCCCTTTCAAAGAATCAATAATCCCTGTCAGAGTCCCCTTTCTCTTGGTGGGGATTATTTGTTTGTTGGGGTGGAATGTGATATAATGTGACTGTTTCTG
>CADBOX010000187.1 GCA_902796415.1 uncultured Lachnospiraceae bacterium | reverse complement strand
TCCCAGCTCTTTCTCCAACTCCTTTAATTGTTTTGACATAGTAGGCTGTGAGATGAACAAACGCTGGGCTGCCCGGGTCATATTGCCCTCCCGGGCAGTTTCGAGAAAATATCTGAGCACACGAAGTTCCATAAAGCACCTCCTAGAGATATTCTAAAATAGAATATCTAAATATTCAATATAGATATTGGATATTTCTAAACGACGAAGTTATAATTTTCATAAAGAGGGGGTTAGGAAATGAAAAAACATAGAATAGCAACATACATTTTAATGACAGCAATGGTGGCTTTTTGTCTGGCTGTGGAGGGGGTAAAGAAAAAGTTTCTTCCGGTACAGACTTAACTCATGAAGAACAGGCAACTGAAGTACAGCAGTCAGAACCGGAAGAGCAGACAGAATCAGGTACCGGCCAACAGATGCTTGAGAAAAAAGAAGAGAGAAATCTGCAACTGAAGATTGGGGATACAGCTGTGGAGGTCGCATGGGAAGAGAATGAATCAGTGGAAGCACTTAAGGAGTTATGCGAAGAGGAGCCACTCACCATACAGATGTCCATGTACGGAGGCTTTGAACAGGTAGGGCCGATAGGAACAGGCCTCCCGAGCAACGATGTACAGACCACCACGACATCCGGAGATATAGTTCTGTATTCCGGAGATCAGATGGTAGTATTTTACGGAAGCAATACTTGGGAATATACAATGCTTGGTCATATAACAGATCAGGATAAAACAGGAATGACTGATCTGTTGAGTAATGGAGATGTGACGATCACCATAACTGTGGATGAAATATAAAAAAATCTTAAGAAAAGTGAAGACTGAAATACTGTAAAAAAGGAGTAAATGAATTATGATGAAAACAGAAGAATTAAAACTGGTAACAGAATGGGATAAGACCTTTGCGAAGAGTGATAAGGTAGATCACAAAAAAGTGGCATTTGTAAACCACTTTGGCATTACCCTTGCGGCGGATATGTATGTTCCTAAGGATGCAAAAGGGAAGCTTGCGGCCATCGCAGTTTCCGGACCTTTTGGAGCCTGTAAGGAACAGTCCTCAGGACTGTATGCACAGACGATGGCAGAGCGTGGATTTGTCACTGTCGCCTTCGATCCCTCATTTACCGGTGAATCCGGCGGATTCCCTCGTGCCATGCATTCTCCGGACATTGATGTGGAAGATTTCCAGGCAGCGGTGGATTTTCTCTCTGTCCAGGACAATGTAGATCCGGAACGAATCGGGATCATCGGTATCTGCGGTTGGGGCGGAATGGCATTACAGACTGCATGTTTCGATACAAGAATCAAGGCGACAGTCACAGCTACCATGTATGATATGTCCCGCATAGCAGGAAACGGATATTTTGATTCAGAAGACAGTAAAGAAGCCAGAAAAGCAGCAAGAGATGCCGTAAACAAACAGCGTACGGAAGACTACAGAAACGGAAGCTATGTGAGAGCGGGCGGTGTGGTAGATCCGCTCCCGAAGGATGCCCCGTTCTTTGTAAAAGATTACTATGACTATTATAAAACCGACAGAGGCTATCATGTCCGGTCTCTTAACTCCAACGATGGCTGGGCGGTAACCGCGGGCACATCTCTCGCTAACACAAGACTATTTACTTACGCTGGAGAGATCGACAGCGCAGTGCTTATGATCCATGGGGAAAAGGCACATTCCTGTTACATGAGCAGAGATACATTTAAACTGTTAAATGGGGAAAACAAAGAACTTATGATCATTCCCGGTGCTGTTCATACAGACCTTTATGATGGAGGGGATAACGATTATATTCCTTTTGACAAAATGACAGCTTTCTTTGAAGAGTATCTGAAAGAGGAGTGACTATTATGGAACTAAATGAACTATTAAAATATTTCAGGGAGAGTGACACCATTGGTGAAAATCAAGATGCAATCGACCTGATGCGCTATTACAGCAGACAGGCCCAGAAGATTACCATGGAGATCAATACAAAATACCATGAGCCGGAAGAACTTCAAAATCTCTTTTCAGAACTGATCGGTAAGCCCGTGGATGAAAACTTTGGATTGTTTCCTCCATTTTACACAGATTTCGGAAAGAATATCACACTCGGGGAAAACGTATTTATCAATGCAGGATGTAAATTCCAGGATCAGGGGGGAATAATCATTGATGAGGGGGCATTGATCGGCCATGGAGTGGTACTGGCAACACTGAATCACGACATGGATCCGGAGAAGCGCCAGGCCCTTCATCCTGCGCCAATCCATATAGGAAAAAGGGTGTGGATCGGTGCCAATGCAACGATATGCCCTGGGGTGACCATTGGTGATAATGCAGTGGTGGCAGCTGGAGCGGTCGTCGTAAAAGATGTCCCGCCGGATACGATCGTCGGCGGTGTTCCTGCAAAGATTATCAGAGAAATATAAGGAGTTGTCAGCCAACATCTGTGTTTGAAAAAGGAGTGTTGTAGGGACTCATGCAGGCCCTGGGGCGGTTGCATTTTTTGCGAAACAATATTAAAGTAGTATTGTTATCTGCCAACAGAGGATATTCTTAAACGGCCACCTGGGATATAACAAAGTCGGAGAGTTCCACAAATGTGGTTACAAATTCAATCGATGGTATAATATCATCTGGATGGAAAAGATCATTGGTGCGGAGACGATTCATCAAGACGATTCCGATTGAATAGAAATGGGATGGAAAACGCAATTGTTTTCCATCCCATTTTTTATACTCTGCATGACATATATCCCCAAAAGTATTCTATTTCTTCCACTTTCTCAGTTTATTTCCTGATGCACTGACTTTTATTACCGAGGGCTTTTTTTTCGGATTAAGGAAGATAACCAAAGCTCGCTTCTTTCCTTTTTTCGCGAATATTTTATTGTTTCTGATGGATAATTTTCCATATCTGGTTTTATAGTGGGAAGTAATCTGAAAACCTGTCCAGCCTCCCTTTATGATATTATTCCGAATGGAGATTTTTCCCTTGGCAAAAGCCCTTATCTTGCCAAAGAGAGTGATATGACATCCGCTGGAATAAGCTGTTTTTGTGCGGATACTGTTTGAAATAATCCGGTTATTCTTGACAATAGCATTTGGTGTATTAAAGAGAGCCAGCCCTTCTGCTGTATTGCCTGTAATGTTACAGTTTTTAACGACAATATTATCATGGTATCTGTTTAGAAACTGGGGATCATTTTTGGCAAAACTGGCGCTTACCCCGCGATTCCCGACGATTCTGCAGCGCGAAATCGTGATATTCTGGCAGGGCAGACCATTTTGGTATACCGGACTGAGAAAGGGGGCATTATGAGGAGCTGCCAGATCGATCTGAATCATCTCCTCGACACTGTTCCACGCTCCGGTTCCCTGGGCAACTATGTTACAGTTGCTTACGGTGACATCCTTGCATGCTACCAGCTCGATGGCGTGCCCTTCAGCATTGGTAGAGCGGATGTCCATATCTTTTAAAGTGATATTCTGACAGTGGGCAAAACTGAAAGTGGTACCTGTGCAACCTTGATCCCAGAAGGAAACCCAGGTTCCGCCGATGATTTTTATGTTGGACATGGAGTCGTAGCCGACGGTATAGTTCAATGGATCATTCCTTACAGCACCTTTATTTATGAAGATCGTGGCACCTCTCGCATCGATCGTGCTGTTGCTGTTTAAGGGGATATAATGCGATAGATAGTATATGCCGCCTTCTTGGAGCCTGACATAGCCGGTTGCATCCAGCTCATCATCGATATTCCAAACATCCTGACTGGAAATCTCCCCGGTAGGCAGAACGGTTCCTGCTTTGATATCCAGAGGAGACAGAAGGATAAAAAGAGCAGACAACATTGCAAATAAAAAGACTTTTCTCATTTTAACTCAAACACTCCTATTCTGTATTTACAATTCCATGCGATTATTGATCTATAGCAGATTTACAATAATTATATAACATGTGAAATGGTCTTAGCAATTGTTTCGAGAGAAAATACCTGTAGCAAAATGACGGCATATTTTGTAGAATATTATAAAGAGTTGTCAGAGGGTTAATACCT
>CADBOX010000186.1 GCA_902796415.1 uncultured Lachnospiraceae bacterium | reverse complement strand
GTGATATACCTGTAAAATGCGTACAAGGCAATCAGGTAAATGACAACATTAGGATATTGACGGATGGGCCGGAAGTGTCTGAATGCTGTAATATTAGCATGATTAATCAACTTTCAGCATGCGGTATCCAATACCAATATGAGTTTGGATATATTTAGGTGCCTCCGGCCCCGACTCTATCTTTTTCCTGAGGGTCGTCATGAAAACCCGCAGAGACGCAATATCGTTATCCCAGCTGCGACCCCATATGTTCTGAGTAATATACGTATGTGTGAGAACTTTTCCTGTATTCTTTGCTAAAAGGCAGAGCAGTTTGTACTCCATGGATGTCAGTTTCAGCTCTTCCCCATCCAGGCAGGCGACTCCTGCAGCGTAATCGATCGTCAGCTTTCCGTTTGTATAAGTTGAATGATCCTCTCCTTTATCGATGTTCATCAGTGCCAGTCTTCGTATTGTGACTCTTAAACGCGCCAGCATCTCCTCAACGGAAAACGGTTTGGTCAGATAATCATCCGCCCCCGCATCGAGAGCTTCTATTTTGTCTGCATCGTCACCTCTTGCGCTGATCACGATGATGGGGGTAGTCGACCAGCTTCGAACCTGACGAATCACATCAATACCATCCATATCCGGCAGCCCTAAATCCAGAAACAATACATCCGGATTGTGGGATGATGCCATCATGATCGCTTCAGCCCCGTTTTTCGCTGTAAGGTATTTATAATCATGTGTCTTCAGCGTTGTGACAATCAGATTGCGAACAGGCGGGTCGTCTTCTATTACTAAAACAACTGGATTATTCATCGACTTGTACCTCTTTCATAGGTATTCCAACAGTAAAACAACAGCCGGTCGGCTCATTGTCCACAAGGGTAATTTTGCCATGATGGGATTCCACAATGGATTTACACAGTGCCAGACCCAGACCGACACCTCTTCGCCCGTCGGCGACCTTGTTTTGTCCTGTATAAAACATTTCGAAAATATGCGGTTTTACATCATCTGCTATACCCGGTCCGTTATCACGCACCGTTATCACTGCTTCGGTTCCGACTTGTTTGCTCTCTATACAGATCTCTGAACCGGAGGGTGTATTCTTAATCGCATTGTTGATCAGGTTGATCAGCACCTGCATGATCAATCTTGCGTCTATATCAACCAGCAAAATATCATCCGTATTCTGAACTTTAATGGTATGCTCTGCAGCGTTCTTATCCACGTATTTGAGCGCTTCTTCGATAACATCACTGACAACCTCAGACGAAAGGTGGAGCTCCATCTGCCCGTTTTCAATTCTGGAAATAGACAGCAGATTTTCCACAAGGTCAATCAGCCATTCGGAATCATCATAGATATCGGAAAAGATCTGTTTCCTCGTCTCATCGTCCAACTGGTGATAATGGGAAAGCAAGTTGCTGGCGTTTCCGGATATGGAAGTCAACGGCGTGCGGATGTCATGTGAAATGGAGCGAAGCAGATTTGAACGCAGCTGTTCATTGCGCACCATAATGGACGCCTTCTCTTTCTCTTCCGCATTTCGCAAATTTTCAAGAGCCAGAGCGCATTCACCTAATATAGACATCATGATACTGTTCTCAAACGCTTCCAACGGAACTCTGTTCAACTGAATGGCAATCACGCCGTAACAATAGTCGTTCAGGCATATCGGATGATACTGCGCTTTTGCTTCACTGTAATGATCTGTACGAAAACCGGCTATTTGCTGATTACTGAATGCCCATTGTGCTATTTCTTTTGCTTCTTTATCTGAACTTATGGGTTCTCCGGTATAATGCGTCCCCGTAAATTCCAATCCCTCTTCAGGACAATCATTTTTTCCGTGCGGAAAAACAATGACATCCCGGTTTAAGAGCATAATGATCTGACGGGCAGTGATGCGTATCACATCATCTGCTTTCTCCGCTTTCTGAAGAAGCTGGTTTGTATCAAGCAGTATTTTTGTTCTGAACGCCTCCCGGGCTGACTGCCTTGCATTGCTCTTAATCCTGTTTGCCAGTGTTCCTGTAATCAGGGAGGAGATCAGCATGATCACAAAGGTTACCGAGTATTCAGCTTCATATGTGTGAAAGCTGAATCTGGGATCGATGAAAAACCAGTTAAACAGCAAAACACTGGCCAGTGAACCCAAAGCGCCGTATAAAGGACTGACGGTTACAACAGAGATCACCAGGACACCTAAGATAAACACTGTTATAATATTTGATTCCGAAAAACCAAACTGCGTGAAGAGAAGCCCTATCCCTATAGCTGAAGCTAAAACAAGAAGTGTAATGATAAAATCCCTGAATGTCGGCCTGATCTGATTGGCAAGAAAGTATCGTTCCTTATGCTCTTTGAAATCTGCAATGGAATCCGGAATGATATAGACATCGACATCCGGAGCATTAAGTATGATCTGCTCCGTCAGAGTTGTCTTGCTCCAGAAGTGCTGTCTCTTTGCTCCGCTTCGTCCCACTACGATTTTCGTTGTGTCGGAAATATGGGCATATTCCGCAATCTGCGCGGGCACATCATCCCCAATAACAGTCGTGACAGACGCCCCGATCTGTTCGGCATATTTGATGTTGTTCTGGAGTCTTACCTTGTCTTCATCGGGAAGAGCGTCATAGTTGATGGGCTGAACATAAATGGCTGTCAAAGTCGCCTGAAAGGCACTCGCCATTTTTGCGGCAGCAGCAATCACCTTTGAGTTTGAAGGAGACGGTGAGATGCAAACCAATATGTGCTCGCCCGTCTCAGAATTCTTATTCATATGGCTCGCTCCTTAACCATTAATACAACATTATAATGACAGAAAAAGCAGAACACAACCAATACGGGCAATCTATTCCTTTTTGTCATGGTCCGCTAAAGTCTTTTCTCCGTGAACGACCCGGGAATATTCCTCTTCCTGCTCATTCTCGAAAGTGCCCGCATCATCCGCCCAGTCGATTTGCGATCTGCTTTCTATATGCTTGTAATTGTATGTATCCCTGTGAATTTTATCCATAAATCGGCTGAAGTGATCTACAGCAATATATCCAATCGCAAAAACAACGATCATCAAAATACTCAGTTCCAGTTTTTCCATAGCGTCTCTCCTCCCCGCTACCTTTCTGATCCTATATATGAAAACGCTTCTGAATCGCTTTCTGTTTTCCCAAAACCAGCATCGTTTTGCTGCTGTCCAAAACAATATCCGGAGTTACAGAAAGATTCATCTTTCCGTTTTCCTTAACTGCCATGATCGTGATTCCGTACTTTTTCCTTATATCGATTTGCCCGATGCTTTTTCCTGACCACTCCCTGGGAATCTTCACTTCAAAAATGGCATAGTCCTCATCCAGTCTGATATAGTCAAGAATATGATCTGAAGCATATCTGATTGCAGCCCATTCTGCGATCTGCTTTTCGGGGTTGATCACCTCATCCGCACCGTTCCTAAGCAGAAACTTAGTCTGCACCTCATGATCCGAGCGGGAGATAACTAGCTTTCCTCCCAGCTCTTTTAGAAGAGAAGTCGTTTCCAGAGAGCTCTGGAAATCACCTCCGATCGTAACGATACAGACGTCAAAGTTATTAATGCCTAAAGATTTTAAAAAGGCTTCATTTGTACTGTCTCCGATCACGGCATCTGTCACAAACGGAAGAATACAATTGATTCGCTCCTCTTTCTTGTCTACCGCCAGAACTTGATGTCCCTGCTTATGGAATTGCTCAGCAATCAATGACCCAAAACGATTAACACCTATTAACAAAATCGATTTCATGACATCTTCCCTTCTTTACCCAACATTGATTCTTTCCACCGGATAGCGGGACACTTCCATTCCGCTGCTGTGGATTGTAGCAAACAGTAATGTCAGACCGCCGACCCGTCCAAAGAACATCAGCGAAATTAAGACCATATGAGATACCGATCCGATAG
Organism: uncultured Lachnospiraceae bacterium; assembly: GCA_902796415.1. Taxonomy (GTDB): domain Bacteria; phylum Bacillota; class Clostridia; order Lachnospirales; family Lachnospiraceae; genus Anaerobutyricum. Next base: position 1,627 of record CADBOX010000186.1, on the reverse strand, counting down.
TCGTGGTAATGCCAAGAGACAACCCGACAGTTCCGATAGCCGAAGCTGTTTCAAATATGCAAAGGGCATACGGAATGCCATCGGCAATGCTTATAATGAAAGCTCCGGTGATTGTCAGAAAGAGGTACATGAGAAGCAGCGTTGCCGCGCTCTTTATGGTCTGCTCCTCAATTCTCCTTCCAAAGATCTGCGGGCTTCTTTTGCGCCGGATAACAGCGATTGAATTTGCCACTAACACAGCCAGCGTTGTCGTTTTTATGCCCCCTGCTGTAGACCCCGGTGATCCGCCGATCAACATCAGCATAATTGTGACTGCTTGTCCTGCACTCGACATTGCGTTCAAATCAGCCGTATTAAATCCTGCGGTTCGCGGAGTAACAGCCTGGAATACCGAGAGACAGAATCTCTCTTTCAAACCATAAGCTGAAAAATCATTGAAGAAAAATATAGCGGTCGGTATAAGAATCAGAGTAGCTGTTACTGCCAGAATGGCTTTGCTTTGCAGCCGGTATTTTTGCAGATGAAATCTATGTTTTGAGATATCATCCCAAGTCAGAAAACCGATGCCGCCGATCATAATCAAAATGCAGATAGGCGTTATGATACCTAGATTATTCCCGAAGCTGGTGAGCGATGAAAACGCCCCGGTGTGCTCTCCCATTATGTCGAAACCGGCATTGCAGAACGCAGATACTGAGTGGAAGACTGCCATCCATATTCCGGCAACCCCGAATTTTGTGCAGAATGTGGGAAGCATCACAGCCGCGCCGAGCATCTCCACCGCGAAAGCCACCTTGAAGATGAAACTTGTCATCTTAACGACACCGCCGACCTGGAGGGTGGAAATGCTCTCCTGCAGCATGTTCCGCTGTAACAGTGAGATCCTTTTTCCGGAAACTGTCGCAATGAATGCTGTTACAGAGACAATTCCCAGCCCCCCAATCTGTATAAGTATCAAAATCACGATTTGACCAAATACTGACCAGTAAGCCGCTGTGTCCCTGACGACAAGACCTGTTACACAGACTGCTGACGTCGCCGTGAAAAAGGCATTCTCAAACGATGTCCACCGGCATACTTTTGCTGATATAGGCAGCGCAAGCAACAGTGTCCCGATCATGATGACAGACAAAAAGCCTATAATGATAATCTGAAACGAGGATAGTTTTGTCCTGATAACACGACCAATCATAGCGATCCCTCATCCTTGGAGATGGCTACATCATAAAATACGCCCCACAAAGATAGCGTTAAGGCGTATACCAAAGAGATTAAGATAACGTTAAAAAAGGACCTTCCGTTTGGAAGGTCCTGTAGGATCCACAATCAGGTGACTGAAGGCTAAAAGCAGAAGGAGAAGGACAGTCATGCAGATATCGATTATCTTGCGCATTACTCCATGTCCTCTACCCATGTGCGGATCTCGTCTTCCGAAGCGCCTGAGCCAAACCTGGCGCCCTCAAGCCAGTTGCCGCTTCCCGCATTATCCGCGAGATTTTTCCCGCTTCTGCCGATACCGCTGCTGCTCGATGTGCAGAAGGGGATCATGGTGATCCCGTCAAAGTCATAGCTCTCCACGAACGTATCCATAATACGGGGTTCTTCAGAATCTCCGCCTGCACAGGCT
>CADBOX010000185.1 GCA_902796415.1 uncultured Lachnospiraceae bacterium | reverse complement strand
GCTTCTCGCTCTGCTTTTTCCTTCTCTCTCTGCTTCTGCTTTCTCTCTCTGTCTTTTGCCCGTTTCTCTTCAAGCTTGGCGAAATACTGGCTCGTCTCCCAGTCTTCTATGTGAATATAGTTGTTTTCTATCTTTATCAGGCTGTATTGCTGCAGAAGTTCAAGGCACTGATTGGTTTCATAAATCGGTCTGTTTATAAGATATGAAAAATCATTAATGTCGAAAGCCTGATCTTTAAATATGCTTACATTCCCTTCCGGGTCAAGCTCGGTAGCGGCCATGCACATAAGCCTTAAATATACATAATAGACCATATCTGCATCAGTCGCGGTGTCCGAATATGACGGCCCGTTTGCCAGTGCGTCGAGGATCTTTATCTTCGGATCATCAAAGAAATCACAGTAGAACTTGAACCATTTTTCTTTATCCTTATCCTTTGCCATATCGTTCTCCTATCCAAAAAATTAATTATTTAAGCCTCCCCTTTGGGGATCCGAGGGGGATATTAACTTATATTATTTTTTCTTTTCTTCTCTTATCTGCAGCGTGACGTCCGCTGCAGTTCCGCGTGACAGAGCGTGACATCGTACATTCTTATATGTATTTATTCGGGATAATCTTCCTGTATGCTTTGATTATCAGATGCGATGCCGCGAAGGATATCTCCGAATCCGAATGGGCGAGAAATATATTCGCTCTCAGCCACAAAGGCCATTCGGAAAAGCCAAACGGCGGAAAGTGCTCTTTTGTAAACCGTGTTATTTCTTTTATTTTCTCCGAATAATTATCCCTTTCCTCTTTGGGATTCAGATATGCCCATCTCCAGATCTTGGTTATTATTTCCGCGCATTCCTTAAGCAACAGTTTCGTACTGTACTCGTCTCCGTATTCCGAGAAGTAATCATAACGGGACAAGCCGGCATCCCAATAGTCTGTAAGATTTTTCATGCTTTTGTTATGGCTGATGCTGTCCGGATGCATATCATAATGATATAAGATCTCCCAAAGGACTACAGTCCTTTCTGAAGCTAATATCAATTTGTATACCGTCGCCAGATCTTCATATACCTTCCCTTCAGGAAATGCTATTCCGGTAAAAAGATCAGAATTATACAGCTTATCATTAACTAAAGTGCTGATTTTCCCTTCCAGATGCGCTCTTATAGCCTCATCCCGATTGTAAACGGTCTGCTTCAGACATTCTCCGCTCTGCCGTCGCTCTGCTTTAATTTCCTGCCTGTTTTCTTTCTCTGTATGTTCTATGCTTTCACAGCAAACAGCTATATCCGCATTTGTTTCAAGAAGCACGTTCAGAAGTCTTTCATACATCCCCGGTTCTGCCCAGTCGTCGCTGTCTATAAAACCTATGTATTCGGAGCTCTTTTCACGGGCCTTCTCAAGCCCGAGATTACGGGCAGAGGAAGGCCCTCCGTTTTCTTTATGGAAAACGCGTACTCTGCCGTCTTTCTCTGCGTATTCATCGCAGATCTTTCCGCTATTGTCCGTGGACCCATCATCAATAAGTACAATATCAAGATTTCTGTATGTCTGAGCAAGAACACTCTCTATGCATCTTGGCAGATACTTTTCCGTATTATAAATTGGAATGATAACGCTTATCATTATAACAGTCCTTTTTACCAACCGTCATTCCACGAATTCTTTTCCGCGCTTTCTCTTAAGACAGTTTTATAGCTGTTTCGCAGACAAATCTTCTCCCCCGCATCTGTTCCGCTTATCAAAAGCTTCACAGACTCTCTATATCTTTTTATATATTTCAAACTAAACAAATTGTGTTTTGTTCAATAACTGTTTGCCTAAAAGAGTTATCTCCGTTTGATATTATGCAATGAATAATCAGCTCTATTATCGGAGGCTTTATCAAGATTATATTACAGGTGTTATTGCCGGCTCTACAGCGTGTTCTCACTCTTTATCCCTGCCATTATTAATGGCAGAAAATAATGCTTTGAGGGGGTTTTTGTATATAAATGCCCAGATACAACTGAATACAAACGCCATACCGATTGAAAGGCCTGTACTTCCCAAAACAACTGTCCTCCAAATAACAAAAAATATAAGCATAAGGACTGATGATAAGATGAACTCTTTGCTCAAAACCATAAGCTTCATTTTAATTAAAACGATTGCACAGACAACATCCGAAACAATATACCCCGCGAGTGTCGCTATAGCTGCTCCTTCAATTCCGATGCGCGGAATAAGAATGAAATTCAAAATAATATTGCAAACAGCGCCGCCTGCCAAAATCAACAGATTAGGCCAGGTTTTTTTAATAACCAAAAACTGGTTTGCTCCCACCTGATACAGCATAAGCAAAAGCGGAGCCAGAAACAGATAAGGCGAAACTATATAACTTGAGGCATACTCGGCTGTAAAAAGAAGCCTGTAAATCGGACGAGCCAGAGCACAGATAAAGGCAGTCGCAGAAAAAGAAATCACTCCCAGATATTCAAACACTTTCGAATTTGACTCTACCTGGTCGTCTTCTCTCATCGTGGAAAACGCAAAATACTGCCATCCCCCTGCAAATGCTGTGTATATGAGCTGGCTTGCATGTCCGAGCTTTGATCCGACTGAATAAAGACCTGTTTCAGAAGTTCCGAGAAGCTGTGTTATCATTAGTCTGTCTGAGCTGTTGAAAACCCAATATACAATAAATATCGGGAAGAGCGGGACTGCTATCTTTAGAAGCGGTCGGAGATATTGCCTTTTAATCATTTTTATACTGAACCAGCTTCTGTTCAGTATCCAGAATACAATTTCACCGAATGCTCCGGAGATCAATGCTGCCAATGGAAGCGCGATTATATAATGCCCGGAGAGCAGCAACGGGATCGAGACGCTATACGAAAGCAAAGGCCCCAATGCATTCATAATCACAAAGATTTTTCTCCTGTTCTGCATCCTTGTGGGTGCAGATACGAGAGAATTTGTGGTGCTGACAAGTGTTGTAACTGCCGCAAGGCTGACTAGCCAGGAAAGGTTTCTATCCTTGAAAAACAATGAAGACAACGGTTCTTTCAATATGACCATGATCAAAGCGACTGCGACAGACATAATGAAAGTAAAACCCAGAGATGTGGAGCATATTTCTTTTCTATACTCTTCCTCTTCTCTCTCGAAGAACATGCGATACATTGCATCATACATGCCCAGTATTGCCAAAGCGCTTCCGAATGAAATAAGCGTACTCTGCATGTCGCTTATCCCAAAATATGAAGGATCCGGCATCAGGCGTGTAACTATGGGAACCATTATAAGCGGGATAATTTTGCTTAATATTCCGCTAAATCCATATAT
>CADBOX010000184.1 GCA_902796415.1 uncultured Lachnospiraceae bacterium | reverse complement strand
GGCCGATATGTCGTCATGATGGAGGAAGTGGATCTGAACTGGATGCATCTTTTTGGAGAGACTTCCGTACTTCTTCGTGAAAACCGCCGTCAGGGCACCAGCAGCGAGACCGCGATCACCTTGAAATATTCCAAGGAACCCTTCCGTCTTCCTTCCAACCTTTACATCGTTGCGACCTGTGATACCGTCACAGGAGAAGACACCATCTATGGGGCCATAGAACAAGACTTCTTTATAAAGTCTGTTGCACCTGACAGCTCCGTCCTGAAGGGAATCCGTGTGGAAGGTATCTCTCTGGAACGTCTGATGGCTACCATCAATATGAGATTGTCCTATTTTCTCGGATCAAATTACCAGCTGGGCGAAGGCTTCTATCTGGCCAGCCCGGATCCGGATCCATTTGTGTCCTTAACCAGAGTTTTCCGTGAGCAGATTATACCTCTCATAGAAAAATGGATGGATGATGACTATGAAAAGATAAGATATGTGCTGGGTGACAATGCCAAATCCCGGTCGGATACCATCTTCTTCGAGGAGATCCCGTTCCGCGCAAACATGTTCAAAGGCAGCATCCCGGACTCATTTGATACGGAACGGTGTGTCTATCAGATCAATGAGAAGGCTTTTCAGAATCCAAGAAGCTATATCACTGTATACGAATAATTTAAAAAACATTTTCATTTTTTAAATTTTTGTTAATAAAATATGTATAAGTTCATATTTCGCTCACATTTGTCTTTTATAATACTAATGAATTGTGATATGTGAATAATGTAATATTTTTACGGAGGTTTAAAAAATGAAAAAACCATTCAGGAAACTAGCGATAAGTCTTATTCTTGCTGTGTTTATCTTCCATGTTGTCGGTATCATCGGAGGTCAGCCTCAGCTGACAAAGGTTTCCGCATCATCGATAATCACCGGAAAAGTCTCAGCAAGTAAGTTAAGTATCAGAGCTGCGAAGAGCTCCTCTTCAAAAGAACTGAAAACTATCAAAAAAGGAAAAACTGTCAATATCCTTGAAGCAGGAAAGAAATGGGTTAAAGTATCTGTTTCAGGTGTAATTGGTTACACAAAGGGTTCCGGTATCCAGACATCATACGGTACAGCATCTGAACCTTATAAGAATGCCATCACCGGCAGAGTAACCAGAGATACCTTAAACATCTACTCTTCCAAGAATGGCAATGCCGGTTCCAAGCTCACTTTGAAAAAAGGATCTAAAGTAAAAGTACTTACCACAAACTCCACCTGGGTTAAAGTTATGGTAGGAGATGCAATCGGATACGTGAGAGGTAAATACGTAAAGACAGAAAACGGAACTGCCTCTTCCAATTACTCCAAAGGTGAATCTGTCGTGGCATACGCCAGACGCTTCCTTGGAAACCCATATGTATATGGCGGATCCAGTCTTACACATGGTACCGATTGTTCCGGATTCGTAATGTCCATCTACAGACATTTCGGAAGATCTCTCCCACACTCCTCCTACGCACTTCGTTCTGTAGGAAGAGGAGTATCCGGCGGAATCAAAAATGCCAGACCCGGCGACATCATCTGCTACAGCGGTCACGTTGCAATCTACATGGGAAATAACCGTGTCATCCATGCAAGTAACCCCAGCACCGGTATCAAGATTACAAACAATGCTTCTTATCGTCATATCGTTGGTATCCGGAGAATATTCTAATAAATATATAAAAGGCTGGCCCACATGATCTGTGGACCAGCCTTTTTTCTTTATCGCAGTGTGGCGATCAATTTCTTCTTCAATTCTTCTTCCATCTCAGACATCTTGGCTTCTGCTGCCAGTCTTCTCTGATGGCCTTCCGCCTGGATCTGCATTACTTCATCAATAGTTTTGATCAAGGTCTCATTGGTGGTTACCAATGTCTCCAGATCCACGATGCTTCTCTCGCTCTCCTTGGCGGTCTCCACTGTAGCCATATGCAGCTTCTCCGCATTCTTCTTAAGAAGGTCATTGGTGAGATCCGACACCTTCTTCTGAGCGGCGGCTGCCTTCTGAGAATGCTCCAGGCCAAGGGCTATGATCATCTGGCTCTTCCACAGAGGAATAGTGTTGACCAAGGTGGTCTGAATCTTCTCTGCCATGGTGATATCACTGGACTGGATCATGCGGATCTGTGGAGCCATCTGCAGAGATACCATTCTGGTTACTTCAAGATCGTGAATCTTCTTTTCGAAGCGGCTGCACATAGCCTCAAGATCTGTGACTGCCTGGGCATCCTCCGGACGTCCTGTACTCTCTGCCAGCTCACGGGCTTTCGGAATATCATTTTCCAATACTTCTTTCAGTTTTTTCTTCCCTGCTATGATATACATGGTCAGTTCTTTAAAATAGATCTTGTTCAGTTCGTAGAGTTTATCCAGCATGGCACTGTCTTTCATGAGCTGAATCTGATGTTTTTCCAGTATCTGGGTGGTTTTATCGATATTGCTCTCCGCCTTATCGTATTTCGCCCTCATGGTTTCAACCTTGTTTGCCTTCTTCTGGAAGAAACCCATCACGCCTTTTTTCTCTTCCTCATCAAAGCCTTTCAGTTCAACCACCACCTGGCTAAGCATGTCACCCACTTCACCCAGATCTTTAGCTCTGACTTTTTCCAGGGTTCCTTCTGAAAAATCGGACATCTTTTTCTGGGTTCCGGCCCCATACTGGAGCACGGAGGCAGAATCAGTGATGGAGATCTGTTTTGCAAATGCATCCACCTTCTTTTTCTCCTCTTCAGTCAGGTACTTTAAGTCCTCCTCATAATCGGTAAAGGCTACTTCTTTCTTCCCTGTGGCAGTTGCAGAAACGGCTGATTCCTCCTGGGACTCTGTATCAACGTTTATTCCGGCATCAGCCAGATCCAGCTTCACCTGCTCCTCAAAGGGATCCAAAGTCAGAGTCGGTTCTTCTTTCATGAGTTCGTCTAAATTCATAGTTTTCCCTCCCGCTATTAATATAATAAAAAGATAAACATTTCATTTACATGGTTGACCGATAATCATATCAGGATGAATGAAATCCTCCATCCAATCCATCCTGGGCAAGTATGGCATTCATCACCTGAATATCCGAAGAGATATCCATGGATACGTTGAGGAAGAGTTCATCATACATATTTGTGAGTGCAGACTTGATGGTGAGGAAAGAGTCTTCGATCTCCTGTTTCGTTTTCTGTATATTATCTCCCTGTATCGGCTGCTCCTCCAGATCCTCATAGGTAGTCAGAAGCTTGCTCATACACGGAAGATAATAGCTGATCAGATGTCCGGTCCCTGAGATCATCTCCGGATGCTCCTCGATGCATTCCGTGATCTGTTTCAGCAATACTTCGATGTCGTCCATATACTGGCGCAGGTCAGGCGAATCGATCTCCGTCTTTTTGACCTGAAGATCATCGAGAAATGCTTTCATCTCCTCATTAAAATGTATTAACTCCCTTTCTTCCTTGCTTGCCAGTTTTTTCTTCATCTCGAGGAACTCCTGCTCTTCTTTCTTCCGCAGTTCCTCCAGTTCTCGCCTGATCCTGGCCTCCTCCGCATCGCTGTACTGCTTTCTGGCCTGATCAGTTAAGAGGAGACAGGTCTCTTTCTCATCTATGGTAAGCCCTGGAGCAATTCCGCTGGACTCAATAAAGCGGATATCTTTCAGAATCTGCTTCTCAGAGTAACCGGTCTTTGCACAGAGATCATCAAGCATCACATAATCTTTTCCCCGGAGTTCTTTCTCATAATCCATCAGACGTTTTGCCCGGTTTCTGGAGAAAAGTCCATGGCCGAAAAGTGCTCCTGACGCAGCTGAAAAAGGAATACTGACTCCGAGGATACCTGCTGCGATACCGGATACAACGCCTCCTGTGAGAGCAGTGATCAAAGTAGGAATCCCGAACATCAGGGTAAGACCTCCAAAGAGAACCAGCCCGGACACGCCGACAGCGGTTTCAAATACACTCAACAGTTTCCCGGGTATCCTGGAGAGAACTCTCTTAGTCTCCTCTCTCTCCCCTCTCTCTTCTTTCTCCTCTTTGTATACAGCTCCGTGACCATCTCCCTTTCTATTCTGGGCGGCTTTGTATCTTTCATAAGGAGTTTCATAATACTTACTGTATTTAATTTTTTCTTTGGAAGGAGGCATCCTGAAATCCTTATAGCCCTTCTCTGCCTCTTTCCGGATATAGTCCACAGATTCCCGGATGCTGTCATTCAAACCTTCAAAATCCAGATCACTCAGGGAATCTCCGATCTTATCAAGAAACTCTTCTGCTTTACTAAATTTATCATCCATTTTAATCTGTTCCTTTTTTAATCTTTTTCCTTCTTTTCGGTCTGCCTGCTACTCTTCTATCCTACCATAAGAATAGTCATCTGAAAAGAAAAAAGAGTACAACAATAATGGCTTATCCATGATCATTGTACCCTTATTATCCATTATTTAATTCTCATTGATACAGTCTCGATACTGCGGGATGATTCTCCTTCAGAAGGATCATTTTCCAAGTACTTTATCAACAACAGCTCTCACGATGTCTTCAAGTTGTGCTACATCGATCTCTTCCTTTGCCGGCTCTGCCGGTTCTAACGGACAGCTTAATGCTGCAGTAACGATGGACATATCATAAACTTCTTCCATGGTACATCCACGGCTTAAATCATTGATCGGAGCATTCAGACCCTGAAGAACGGGACCAACTGCCTTATAGCCACCCAGACGGGATGCGATCTTATAACCAATGTTACCTGCATTGATATCCGGGAAGATAAAAGTGTTTGCCTGGCCTGCAACAGGGGATCCCGGGCACTTGATCTGTGCCACTTCCGGAGTTACGGAAGCGTCGAACTGAATCTCACCTTCTACTGCAAGATCCGGAGCAATCTCTTTGATCTTCTTGGTTGCATTGGCTACCTTTGTTACGGAAGGTCCTTTACCTGAGCCCAGTGTGGAGTAGGATAACATGGCAACCTTCGGGTCCATACCGAAGATCTTGGCTGTGTTGGCAGATTCGATAGCGATCTCAACCAGATCATCCTCAGTCGGATCAATGTTGATGGCACAGTCGCCCATAGCAATCTTTTCATCTCCGCGCACAAGAATGAAGACAGAACTTACGATCTTATTTCCCGGTTTTGTCTTGATCAGCTGTAATGCAGGACGTACGGTATCGGCGGTGGAGTAGGTAGCTCCGCCGAGAAGACAATCAGCCTTGCCCATCTTTACAAGCATGGTTCCGAAGTAATTACTCTTAGCCAAAGCTGCGCGAACCTGTTCTTCGCTCATTTTTCCCTTTCTGAGTGTGATCATCTCCTGTACCATAGGATCAATCTCATCATACTTCTCGGGATCAATGATCTGGCATTTGGAAATATCAAAGCCAAAACCTTTTGCAGCGCCATTTACTTCATCTATATTACCAAGAAGGATAACCTTCAGAATTCCATTCTGGGTAAGCTTGGAAGCAGCCTCGAGGATTCTCTTGTCAGACCCTTCTGTAAATACGATAGTTCTCTCATTCTTCTTCAAAGTATTAATCATTCCGCTAAGCATGAAAACTAACCTCCTCCTAATTTATAGTATCAAGATTCATCACTCAGTTTATAACATAAAAACCTACTTATACTATAAATCCTGCTGTCCTCTTTTGCAATGTGGGATTCGTGGAATTAATTGTCTCTTTTTTATAATCAAGTAAAATGATTTGCACTTATATGACAAAAATTACCAAAATCACTGTCCGTTCTTCTTTTCGGTTGTTGCTGCACCTTGCTCCGTAGTACCATCCGGGGTAGTTTTCGCTTTTTTCTCCTTGGTTCCTTTGAGGGCTACGGCATCCTTTTTCGTGTAATTACATTTGTCTTCCTTTTCCTTGGAAACCTGCTTTCCACTGCTGTCCACGATGATACGGTATGTCTGTACCACATATCCGTTATGCCCGGATTCAACCACCTTTGTCTTTCCCTTGGCCAGAGTTTTGTCCTTCTTGTATTTTGTCGAATACGGGATGGTCTTGAGGATTTCTGCCACAAACTGAACCTTATGATCATCCAGCTTAGCGCCTCTGATCTTGCAGGTGAGGGCGCCGTCATCATAATTGGCCACGATCTTCACCGGGTATGTAGAATTATTTTTAAAGCGGAAATCCGGTCCGTCCCAGGAAACTGTGGCATCCATGCCGAGCCCGATATAGGC
>CADBOX010000183.1 GCA_902796415.1 uncultured Lachnospiraceae bacterium | reverse complement strand
CTCTCCTATTCCTAAATTAATTATAAATTATTTTCCATAAAACACAAGAAAATGTTACCAAGATATTACATGAAAACGACCTTTTCCTGACTTTCAGGCGACTGATTTCTATGGTATGATAAATCTCAGAGGTGATAGGAATGGAGAGACAGTTTAACTTTCAGGAATTGCATGCCATCGTGGCAACTCTTCGAAGCGAACAAGGCTGCCCCTGGGACCGGGCACAAACCCATGAGACTCTGAAGGAAACCACCATAGAAGAAGCCTATGAAGTGAATCAGGCGGTGGATGATCTTATGGAGACGAGGGACGCCAGCCACTTGAAAGAGGAGCTGGGAGACCTTCTCCTGCAGATTGTTCTGCACAGTCAGATTGCGGAGGAACACGGTGAGTTCACCCTGGAAGATGTGATTGACGGGATAGCCCGAAAGATGATCCGGCGGCATCCCCATGTTTTTGGCGGAAAAACTTATGAGAGCATAGAAGAACAGAAGGAAGACTGGGAGAGATTAAAGGCTATGGAAAAAGGCCATGAAAGTGACCGTCCGGCTCATGAGCTCGAGGATGTACCGGTCAGTTTTCCTGCTTTGCTCCGGGGTCAGAAGGTAATGAAGAAAGCATTAAAATATGACCTGGTCTCCCAGGAGGATGAGATCATCCTGAAAGATATGCTTCAATCTGTGGTCGATCTGCAGATTGCCATGTCCAGACCGGAAGAAGAAGACAGCCGGTCCGAATATCTGGGAAAATCATTGATGGCCATACTCAGAATGGCAGCAAAATATAAGATCAATGCCGAGGTGGCTCTGACACAGGCTATCGATACTTTTATCAAAGATTGCAGCAAAGAATAGTTACCAAAATATTACCCTGATTTTTGTGACAATCATTGAAATTGTTTTGATTATCACTAAAAATTTATGGTATATATACAAGTTTTTTCTGTTTTTCAAATAGAGCATATGATATACTTAAATACAGGGTTTTATTTGTCATAATAGAAGAATCTGACCTATAATACAAACATATCAAGAAACATATCAAGAAATCAATTATAAGAAAGGGGCGTATCACAATGCATATCCAACGTCTTGTAGATCTGGAAGATTTTGAATTCGATACATTACTCGTCACCTATAACCATAAGAACAGACTGAGCATCGAGCTTGGCAAGGTTAATGAGATATTTGAAGCTCTTCAGGCTGACGGTCTCCTTGGAGGAGATAAGGTTTACGGTCTTCGTGGTAAGGATTTCTCCTACCAGGGACAGCCTTATTACAACCTTATCTTCATCGGTATCCCTGAGAAAGCAAGCCCCAGAAGATATCAGCTGCAGTTTGGCTCCGCCATCAAGATTGCCAAGAAATTCAAGAGCAAAAACCTTCTGATGACAGCCATCGGTGATGATGTGTCTTACTGGCTTAGTTCCGCTATGAAAGGTTTGATCCTTGGGGATTATACATTTGACAAATATAAATCAAACAAGGAAGAAGCTTCCGAATTAAATCTCGGCGTACTTACAGGCATGGATGCCGCTTCTTTCAAGAAGGAAGAGCAGTACACCAGAATGATCACAAATGCAGTGAAACTGGTTCGTGATCTGGGTAATGAACCTGCAAATGTACTTACTCCGGCAGCATTTGCCGATGCAGCAAAGGAAGTGTGCGCTAAAAATAACATCAAATTCACTGTGCTCGGCAAAGATGATTGCGAAGCCCTGGGCATGGGTGCTTTCCTGGCAGTAGGAAAGGGGTCAAAACAGGCTCCACAGTTAATTGTTATGGAATACAACGGCCGTGCTACAGAAACCGATAAGGTTGCCCTGGTGGGTAAAGGTATCTGTTTCGATGCTGGCGGATACGATATCAAGTCTCCTGCAAATATGATGGGAATGCACGGGGACATGGAAGGCGGAGCTGCAGTAATCGCTGCCATGGGTGCTATCGCAGAGGCGAAACTGGGCATCAACGTGGTAGGTATCATACCTGCATGCGAGAATCTGGTATCCGGCAAATCCATGAAACCGGGGGATATCGTTAAATCTATGAATGGCAAGACCATCGAGATCGGCAATACAGATGCAGAGGGACGCCTTGTCCTGGCAGACGCCATTACCTATGCGATCCGCGAGTGCGGTGCAACCTCCATCATCGATATCGCCACACTGACCGGTGCTGTATTGAGAGCCTTAGGCCGTCGTTACTCCGGTCTGTTCTCCAACAGTGAAGACCTTGCTGCCAAGATTGTACAGGCCTCTGTCATCTCCGGAGAGAATGTATGGAGACTTCCTTTGGGTGAAGACGAATATCCGGATATCAATGCATCAGATGTCGCTGATATCAAGAATACAGGGAAAGGTGTTCCGTCCGGAGCCATCGCGGGAGCCAGATTCCTCCAGGAATTTGTCGAGAAGAAACCTTGGGTTCATCTCGATATCGCCGGAACCGCAGACTCTGTGGAAGACACACAGATCTACTCCAAAGGAGCAACCGGCGCAGGCGCCATGTTGTTATATGAAGCTGTGAAGCTGATGGAAAAACCTTATAAGAGTTACTAAAACAAACAATAAAGACTGTCGCATGTCATATATGCGGCAGTCTTTTTTTGTCCTAATCAAACAACATTGCTTCCCGTATGACAAGATTCTTGTTTTTTCTCCAGATAGAAGGGAACTCTCCCGCACCCAACGGACAGGATCCGTGCCCTATCTCAATGGTTATACAGGGGATGTGCTTACGATAAAGGAAATATTCTCTGGAACAGCTGTTGGCCTGCTGGATACTCTCCGTGGGCATGAGGCTGTATCCGGTCATGGATCTTGCCAGTTTTTGCATGCGATAAGTCTGGCTCTTCACATATCGGGTGGCACTACCTGCACACCTGCCGTAAAGAATGGACCCGGTGGAATGATAACTGATCACTCCCACAACCTTTCCTTGTTTCTCTACTCTTCTCACCCATCTTACCAGAGCTTTGGTCTCGGGTTCACTCTCAGCTCTCTTTCCGTGATAACCGGCCCCTCCGGGGCTTCCTTTTCTACGGAAAGCGACCCGCCAGTTACGGTTCAGGTCCACACCACGGGCATTGGCCTTCCATCTCCTGGAACCGCCGCCCATCCTTCTCAGAGCTTTGCGCAGAGTGGAGTTTTTGATCGCATTAAAGCCAAACTGACTGATGGCAGTCCCGTCCGGGTTGCAGGAAGGTATAAAATGGATTGCAACTTCATTCAGAACGGTGGAGACTTTTTTTCTGCTGATCTTATTCTCATAATTCTTAAGATAATACTCAATCTGTTTCATGCACAAGGTTGTAGTCATGTATTCCCTGGCATGAAGGTTACCGATGACAAGAAGATGTTTCGTCGCATCTGCATTGCCAAGAACAATCTCATACAGATTCCTGGCATCTGCCGATTTCCCTATGACGTTGATCTGACAATAGTCACCATACTTTTTCTCGATCTCTTCCAGATCACTTTTTAATTCCCCGTAAGAATACTTCTGATGCCCGGAGTTAACGATTGCAGCCTTCGAGTCAGATTTCATACCTGGCGAAATAATAACAAACAATAATACAGTTACAAAAAAACATAGTTTTCTATTTACTCTCATCTCATCTCTCCTGTAGAATAACACGATATATTTTCAATCAGGCTAAAAACAGTTCCCGGATTACTTCAAATGGATTTCTCTCTGATTCACTGTGAGCCTCTTTATAAAAATTTTCTCCGGCTCCATTTAAACTGTCTGTAGGAAACAGAGATACATCGTATTCTTTCAGATAGTGAAAACACAATCCGGGATAAAACTTCTTCATGTAATCACAAAAACCGTTTTCTTTTATCGTATAACAGTACACCGGTTTTTTTATTCCCGCAAAATTCACTGCATGTTTTCCTATATTTGTAATAAGAAGATCGGCAACATACAGTAAATTACCGTCAGGCAGATAACTGCCT
>CADBOX010000182.1 GCA_902796415.1 uncultured Lachnospiraceae bacterium | reverse complement strand
TAGGAGACGGCAGTCTCCGAATCCCGCAAGGAAGAATGTGCCCAAAGGAAATCTATAACGTCCTGATGCAAGAGTTTGCTGGTTTTTACAAAACCAGTGTTGATGTCTGCTACTGACTAATCCTCAGTGTGAGCGACGGTGCCAACGCCGTTAGATGCAGATAGGGCAGATCACGTTCTCAGTCTGTTCAAAAAAAGTATTTCCCCCAAGATCCTCAATCGCCCCGCTTTCTACACCCATAGCATAACACCAACCCGCATTCCGGGGCATCCTTTTCTTCAACAAATCTATTTTTCCTTTTCTACACTAATACTTCTTTTCACTACATTAATTTTCTTTTTTCGCTACGATCATTATGGGAGATATTTCTGATGAAGATAACTGTCATTAATGGAACAGAGAAACATGGGGTTACATATAAGCTAAAAGAGATATTCTTGGATGAATTAAGAACCCAAGCAGAAATCACGGAGTTTTACCTGCCAAAGGACTGTCCCAACTTCTGTGTCGGATGCACAGTTTGCTTTATGGATGATGAACATAAGTGCAAGGATGCTGCGTATATTCAAAGACTGGAGAAGGCTATGTTAGAGGCGGACCTTCTTGTCTTCACATCGCCGGCATATGTGTTCCATGCGACAGGTGCTATGAAGGCTATGCTGGACCACTTCGGTTATCGCTGGATGCCTCATAGACCGGCAAAGGAAATGTTTGGTAAGCGAGCAGTAATTATCACGCAGTGCCTGGGCGCGGGCGGGAAATCGGCGGCAAAGGATATCAAAGATAGTCTTTCATGGTGGGGCGTCAGCAGTATCAAGGCGTTCAGCTTTAAACTGATGAGCGAAATCCAATGGGATAAAATCACGGAGAAAAAGAAAAGGCAGATGACAGCAAAACTGGGTAATGCTGCTGGTAGGATAAAACGAATTGATTTCACACGACCAGCCAGGACAGGACTTATAACCAAGCTTAAGTTTTATGCTGTAAGAATGATGCAAACAGGACTTGGAAAGGATAATCCGGAGTATACGGATTACAAGTATTGGAAGAAAAACGGTTGGATCGATAACATTAGACCGTGGAAATAATATCTGTTGACGCATAGCTAGAGTATGATCGTTCCGAACGAGGATACTATCAAAAGGGTACTGGAGGCAATTTGTCGTAATGAAGATTATTCCAAAATCGCACGACATCAGGGAATACCTGAAAGCAGATGCAGTAATTGACTATGGTGATAAAAGCGTATCAAGGGTTTCAGATACTCTGTATGAACGGTCTGCAGATGGTCTGGATTATATCCGGAATGCCTATGAATATGTCAGAGACCAAATACCGCATTCTGCGGATATAAATGCAGAGGAAGTTGCTTGCAGCGCATCTGAAGTGCTGAAGACAGGACATGGGATCTGCTTTGCTAAATCCCATTTATTGGCAGCATTGCTGAGATATAAAGGGATTCCCTCGGGAATGTGCTACCAGAAGCTCATATTGGATGATGAAACAGCTCCAGAGCTTATCATTCACGGATTAAATGGAGTGTACCTTGAAGATAGAAAAATGTGGATACGACTGGATGCAAGAGGAAACAAAGAGGGGGTAAACGCCAGGTTTTCAATCACAGATGAACAGCTGGCATTTCCGGTTCGTCCTGAAAAAGGAGAAAAGGACGGAATGATGGTATACGCGGACCCTGATACTGATGTGCTTCTGGCATTGCGGTCGCATACCAGCAGATCAGAATTGTGGACTGATTTGCCCACAGAATTACCTGATTCTGATGTGCCAAACAGACTGACTGATCCTTAACCGTTGGGAAGACAGGGAGGCTATGTTATGATCGAGTATCGATTTGCTTCAGCTTCTGATATAGATGCTCTCGTACAGAGTAGATTGGAAATGCTCCGGGTTGTAAATGATTTGGGAGAGGATTATGTTTTTGGAGAAGACTTTATACAGGCAAGCAGAGATTATTTTCAGAAGGGTGACCAGATAACAGTGTTTGCACTTCAAGATAATACAATAGTCGGATGTGGCTCTATTT
>CADBOX010000181.1 GCA_902796415.1 uncultured Lachnospiraceae bacterium | reverse complement strand
ATGCCCAGATAGCTCAGTTGGTAGAGCAGAGGACTGAAAATCCTCGTGTCACTGGTTCGATTCCGGTTCTGGGCATTTTTGGGGCATTAGCTCAGTTGGTAGAGCACTTGACTTTTAATCAAGTTGTCCGGGGTTCGAATCCCCGATGCCTCATATGAATCATCTCTGAGAACTGTTATCTGGTTCTCAGAGATTTTTTTATTTTTAAAAGAGATAAGTATATGGAAATGATAATATGCAAAAAACTTATGGAACTGAATAAAGAAAAACGCATCCCCTTCCATATGCCGGGGCATAAGAGGAAGCTCTCTGCCCAGGATATCATTCAAATGGATATCACGGAAATCCGCGGTTATGATAATCTTCACCACCCGGAGGGTATGATACTTGAATCCATGGAACAGTTAAAGGAATTCTATGGTACACAGAAGTCCTGGTATCTTATTAACGGGAGTACAGTGGGAATCTTAGCCTCTGTCTCTGCGGTTTGTCAGCCCGGGGATGAGATCATCATGGCCAGAAATTGTCATAAATCGGTCTACAATGCTGCTCGTCTTCTACATCTTAATCCTGTCTATCTCTATCCGGAGTATTCAGAAGAGTATGATATGTTTCTTGATATCAGGGAGAAACAGAAAGAAGAGATAAAAATCCTACTGGAAAAGCATTCGAAGATCAAGGCAGTGGTGATTATTTCTCCAACTTACGAAGGAGTTGTCAGTGATGTGGCAGGTATCAAGGAAATCCTGGCACCTTACGGGATTCCATTGATAGTGGATGAAGCTCATGGCGCTCATTTTGCCTTTAGCGGGGATTTTCCGGAGAGTGCCGTCAGCTGTGGAGCTGACCTGGTAATCCAGAGTATTCACAAAACCTTGCCGTGCGTCACTCAGACTGCCCTGCTTCATTTGTGTTCTGAGCTGGTTCCGGCAGACAGAATCGAAGAGATGCTTTCTATTTATGAAACATCCAGTCCTTCTTATCTGCTTCTGGCTTCCGCTGAATATGGAATCTGTTATACACAGGAACATCCGGACAGGATGCAGGAATATGTGGATAACCTTAAGAAATTTCGAAGAAAATGTGCAAAACTAAAACATATTTCCTTATTTACTCCTGAAGAGAATCAGGTCTATGACTATGATATAGGGAAACTGGTATTTCTGACAAAGTCTAGCAATCTGTCAGGAGCCGAGCTTTTCCGCTTCCTGCTGGACCGCTTCCACATCGAGTGCGAGATGGAGACAGCCTTTTATTGTATTGCCATGACCTCGATCAATGATACGGCCGAGTCATTTGAAAGACTGGAGGAGGCAATCTTTGCCATAGATGAGGAATTGGAGTGTGTTCCCAGGATGGATACAGAAGATCCTGAAACTACGAAAGGAGTTCTCTTCTCACAGAAACCTGTGCAATGCAGACCGGTATGGGAAGTAAAAAACGGTGAGAAGAAGAGAATTCCTCTGGAGGAAAGTATGGATGAAATCGCCGCGGATTATATCTATCTCTATCCACCGGGTATTCCTGTTTTGGTTCCCGGAGAAAAAATCACAAAAGAAATAGTGGCAAATATAAAATATTACCTATATAATGGTTATAATGTACCAGCTCTATCCGAAGGAACTATAGAAGTGTCATGTTCTGGAGATCCTTTGGAAGAAAGTTAAGGATAGGAGTATCATAATGAAGGGAAAGTTTATCGTCCTGGAAGGCCCGGACGGATCCGGAAAGACAACCCAGATTACAAGATTGAAGGAGTATCTCGAGAGAAATGGGAGAGAGTGTCTGATTACCAGAGAGCCGGGAGGAACCCGGATCGGGGAGGCTATTCGCCATATCATTCTTAATCCTGATTATACTGAGATGTCCGATGTGACCGAGATGCTTCTGTATGCGGCATCCAGAGCTCAGCTGATCCATGATGTGATCGGGCCTGCCATCGAAGAGGGAAAGGTCGTAATCAGCGATCGTTTTGTGGATTCCTCCATCGTGTATCAGGGGATTGCCAGAGGACTGGGAATCGAGACGGTTTCCCGGATTAACGCACCGGGTATCGGAATCTATCAGCCGGATCTTATCTTCTTTATCGATATACCGGAGGAGGAAGGGTTAGCCAGAAAGAAGAAACAGAAGAAACTGGACCGCCTGGAGCAGGAAAGCATCGATTTTCATCATATGGTATCCGAGGGATACCGTAAGGTGCTCTGTGACAGACCGGAGGTAATCCGGATCGATGGCTGCCTTTCCGTGGAGGAGATCCATCAGGAGATCCGAAAGTATATAGAGGAAGAGGCAGATGAATGATTTGGATCAAATTCTTGGAAATGAAGCGATAAAAGAATATTTTCTACATGCCATCGCCCGGGGCAGGGTTTCCCATGCATATATCTTCGAGGGGGAGAAGGGATGTGGAAAAAAAATGCTTGCTGCCGCCTTCTCCAAGATTATGCAGTGTGAAGCTCCTTCAGGAAAACCCTGTGGGAAATGTACTTCCTGTATCCAGATCGATCATCGGAATCACCCGGATGTCATCTGGGTGACCCATGAGAAAGCAAATGTGATCAGTGTGGGAGAAATCCGGAATCAGGTGGTAAATACCATAGATATCAGCCCTTACAAGGGGCCTTATAAAATCTATATCATCGATGATGCGGAAAAAATGAATCCTGCAGCCCAGAATGCTATCCTCAAGACTATCGAGGAACCTGCCGAATATGCAGTAATCTTTCTTTTGACCAACAGCAGAGGGGCATTTCTTCCCACCATACTTTCCAGGTGCATCACCATGAGTGTCAAACCGGTACCGGATTATGCTATACGTCGATATCTTATGGACCAAGAAGGTATCGATGAGGGCAGAGCGGACTTCTATGCAGGGTTCGCTATGGGTAATCTGGGAAGAGCTAT
>CADBOX010000180.1 GCA_902796415.1 uncultured Lachnospiraceae bacterium | reverse complement strand
TCTTAGAATCAGGTCTTCCTTCTCCTTCTATGGTCAGATGTCCGTTGCCAGACAGGGTGCAATACAGTCCTTCTCCACAGCTTTCCTTATTTATGACCTTACGGAAAGAATGATACCAGCCCAGATAACCCCCCGCCAGAATTGCACATACCAGAGCCAGGCAGGCGATTCTCCTCAGAGGTCTGCGGGATCCCTTTTTTCTGCGTGCCCCAGTTGTCTTTACTTTTCTGGGGACATAACGGTTATCTTTTAATTGCAGGAGATCCTCCTTCAACTGTTCCGCTTTCTGGTATCTCCTTCTGGGATCAAAGGCACATAACCTTAAAACGATATTCTTAAAACCCTTGGATCCTTCCACCGGCTCTGGTACCGGTTCTGTTCCTTCCATCCTCTTCCGGAAAGCTTTATCCCTGTCCTGGAAATACAGGATCGGTTTCGTCATATCCAGGAAAGGTTCTTTATCTTTATTCATCAGGATGTACATCAGGCTGCCAAGAGAGTACAGATCCACATTCGGATAACATTTGCCGCCGTTGTAGATCTCAGGGGCCGTATAGCGAAGGGTTCCGCTGGTTCCCAGAGAATTCACTGTTTTCTTCAGGATCCTGGAGAGTCCGAAATCACTCAGGACATAATCCCCCTCTTCTGTCATCAGAATGTTTTCCGGTTTGATATCCCAGTGGATAAAACCGGCCTTCTCACAATCCAAAAGGGCATCACAGACATCAAGCCCCAGCTTTATAACTTCCATCTCGGTGAGTTCTCCGGCCACCAGACAATCTTTGGAAGATGAGAGCAGGTCTGTCCGGATAAAGATGTCAAACCCGATCCCCTCTGTGTGTTCCTGGATGATGGAATCATAGATCTTCAGGATATGAGGGTTATCGCCCAAGGACGCCATGGTTTCAAGAGTCGTCTGGCACTCCTCCACCAGAGTTCTGAGATAGGACTGAACCTCAGTATCCATCCGGTCCTTCTTCTTCTCTTCTTCCTCTTCCCGGCGTCTGATCTCTTTGAGAAGTTCCGCTCCCTTCAAACCGGAAGGCAGATCGGTAGTCTCCTCTTCCCCTGCCATCCCCATGGATTTCTCCTTCAGTTTGGCTCTCTTCTTTTCATGATTCTCGGAATGATTCTGATCTGAGGCTTCACCTTTCAGCTTCTCTTCGATTTCTTTTATGATATCTCTCGGAATCAGGCCATCCTTTGGAATCTCGATGATCTTGATGGCACACACCTGTCCGGAAACCTGGTTGACTGCTCTATATACGGTTCCGAAGGAACCGGAACCAATCTCATCCGTCAGTTCCCAGTCTTTCCATTCATCCGGTAATTTTATTTCTGAAAAAGCAATCATACTTTTTGACCTCTTTCTAATCTATGATAAACGAGAAAAACAGATAATCCCGGTATCCCGGTTACTGCTGACCCTGATTCACGATCTTCAGATTCTGATTCACAGACAGATCGAAATCCTGGCGTGGATTGTCCAGGTAGTTTAAAACTGTCAGTTCCGGGGAAGTATCCAACTTTAAGTCAGTCAGCTTATTATCCTCACAGTTCAGACAGATCAGGGATTTGCTGCCGGTGAGGGATGACAGATTATTCCTTGCGCATTCCAGAGTAACCAACGCTCCCCCTTCATCGATCAGCAATTCTTCCAGCTCGTTATCATTAAGGTAGAGTTGCTGAAGTTCAGGCATTTTACTCGCATCTATTTTTGTCAACAGATTGTTGCTGCAGTCCATGTAATTCAGTTTGCTGTTCTGATCCAAAGCCAGAACTGACAGATGATTTCCACCGCATAAGAGCTTTGTCAACTCCGGATTCTGACTAAGATCCAAAGATTCCAGTTCGTTCCCACAGCAGGATAATTCTCTGAGCAGGGGATTCCGGCTAAGATCCAGTACCTTCAACGCCATACCGTCACAATACAGTTTCTCCAGTTTTGGGTTCCCTGTGACGGTCAATTCAGAAAGATTATTGTTGTAGCAAACCAGTTCCTGCAGATTCTCCATCTTTGATATATCAATCGCGTCCAACAGATTATTCTCACAGGAAAGGCCGGTCAGTTTATTTCCGGGGATATTTAATGCATGCAGTTTATTTCCTGCCACATTTATCTGTTTCGGATCGGCATGATCCGAGAATTTCAGCTCCTCCAGGGAACATTTCAATTCAGCGGTCTCCAGTTCCGGATTGCCGGACAGATCCAGCCTTTTTAATTTCTTACTATCGATGGTAAGCTGCCTGAGATTATCACATCCCGAGAGATCGATCTCTTTTATGTGGCCTTTGACTTTCAAAGTTTCCAGATCGTCATTACCACTCAGCTGCAGCTCTTTTATCTTTCCGGACAGATTCACGTCCTCCAATTCAGACAAACCGGACAGATTCAGATTTTCAAGGGGGGCATACAGATAGAGCGTCTCCAGGTTTGTATTCTTACTGAGATCTATTTCGGTCAATTTACAGGAGGTTAAAACCAGCTTTTTCAATTTCTGATTGCCGGACAGATCCAGGGTTTTCACCCTCACAGAAGAAGAATCCTCGGAGCCTTCTTCCCAATGTTCCTCATCGAAGGAGAAACTCTCAAGGTTTATGAAGTGTTCAATCCCCCTGAAGTCTTCCCCCTTAAAATCACCGTCAAAAGTAAAGGAAGTAACCTTTTCAATCTCTTTCAGGGACAAAACTCCGTCCTTGTCTGTATCCAGTTCATCAGCGATATATGCTCTGAAATATTTGCCCGGAAAAGTGTCCTCCCCAATCTTCACGCTGGTCATTTTTTCTCTCCTGGCCGTCACATTTTCCGGAAGGCTTCCGATGGCCATGCCTACTGCCAGAACAGTGAGGGATGTCACCAGAAATCTCCCTATTTTTTTATCTAATCTCATATCAATACTCCGATATCATATTCCATTTTCTTACTTCCAGTTAACCTACTCTACTATTATACACAAATAATCAAAAAAAGAAATAAAAAGATCCTTGACGGAACAAGTTCCGTGCATGAAAATATAATTAACATATAATTCAAACAGAAAGGACTTATAGAAAATGAAGATTGTATTCTTGGATGCAGCCACCATAGGATCAGACATCGACTTATCAGGATTTGAAAAACTGGGGGAATTCATCACCTATCCTTCCTCAACTCCGGAGGAAACTGTGGAAAGAAGCAGAGATGCCGATGTGGTTCTCACCAACAAAGTTGTGATCAATGAAAAAAGTGTAGGTCAGGCGGAGAATCTGAAATTTGTCTGTGAAACCGCCACCGGTACCAATAATCTGGATCTGGATTATCTGGAAAGGCGTGGGATCGGCTGGTGTAATGCTGCAGGCTATTCCACGGAAGCAGTGGCTCAACACACCTTCTCACTGCTTTTCTATGTCATGGAACATATGAGATATTTCGATGATTATGTAAAATCAGGAGAATATATTACTTCCGGTAATTTCACCAATGTTCAGAAGCCTTATTTTGAGATCTCGGGAAAAACCTGGGGCATCATCGGATTAGGTACGATCGGCAGGAGGGTTGCCCAGATTGCCAAAGCCTTCGGTGCAGATGTGATCTATGCCTCCGCTTCCAACCGTCCTCCCCAGGAAGGTTATAATCAGGTGTCTCTGGAGGAACTCTACCACAGGTCCGACATCATATCTGTCCATGCACCTCTCAACAAACATACGGAGCATCTTATTGATGCATCTGCTTTTGATCAGATGAAAGATACAGCCATCTTCCTGAATCTGGGTCGTGGTCCTATCATCGTGGAAAAAGATCTGAGAGATGCCCTGGATCAGAATAAGATCATGGCCGCAGGCCTTGATGTACTGGATGTGGAGCCAATGGCTGCCGACAGTCCTCTTGCAGGCTACATGGACAGTGATCGTCTGATCATCACCCCTCACATAGCGTGGGCCAGCAAAGAAGCTCGGGTCCGCCTGATGGATATGATTCTGACACAGTTGAAAGAATGGATTGAAAAACAGTAGATAATGATGAATCAGAAAAAACGGGACCCGTTAACGAGTCCCGTTTTCATTTGAGTAAATATAACCGGATACCGGGTCATTCGCATACAAAGACAGGGGCAGTTCTCTCATTTTCGTGGGCTACGATAATATTCTCCTCGCAGGCCATCCTCATGAGAAAACCGGAAAATACGCCATTGTAGACATAGAGGCCCGGCATATTGATATAAGGATGCCAGTTGCCGTCACCCCATGCAAAATCAATATTGTCCGTCATATATTGTTCGCAATACTGCTGACAGATGTAGCCTTTGCCATAAAGGTCCTGGCATATTTCCTCCCATTTCTCCTGCTCATACTCCCGACCGGAGGCATAGATTCCCTTGGAAGCGTAGGCATCCATCGGTTTAAGGATATAGGAATCTTTTCCGGCTTTCACTTCATCCAGGCTGATGTATTCATGTGCAAACTCCACAGTTTTTGGCACATGTTTCTCCACAAACTGCCACTCTTCATCCGTAAGGAATTTTCTGGAGCGGGGATGATGGAGGACATAGAAAAGCCATTTGGTATGAATGAGCTGGGTTTCAAATGCCCCGGCAAGAAAAACATCATCATTTCTCACAGCATCCAGAAAATCCGACACCTCATCATAGTGGTCCATGATATCTGCTGTAACCGCTCTGCGGTATATGGCATCAATCCTGTGACCGGCAGGGGAATAAAGGGCATGATCCTTATAGATCAGACTGCGGATATCACAGATTTCACAAAAAATACCTGCTTCCTGAAAATGTCTTGCATACTCTTCAAATTCTCTCAAGGTGGCATTTTCCAGGAAATCCACCAAAGCTACATTGGGGTTTTCCTTCTTCTTAGGATAGGTATCATACAAACCCATGAAGGTCTGAACCCAGCTGTCAAACAATTCAAAATGTCTCAGTTTATATTTCCGGATCACCTCCTGGTGGGCCGGATTATTGATCAGTTCTTTTCTCAATTCCAGATCGCGGACCATGGCAGCCGTTCCATCCGTATTGATCTCACAAAAATGAAATTCGCCGGTATCCTCATGGTAAAAAAGATCAAACCGGGCGATTGGCAGAAATCCGTCGTAAGGGGCAGGAAGAAGAATGAGCTCCTCCAATTCCTTACTGAAAGGGAACAGCTTTCTGAAATCCTCATGTTCCCGGTATTCCCGGATCACCTTCCCGAAGATCCGATAAGTAAAAGAAGCAATCCGTCGAAATCTCCCGATGGTTTCTTCATCAAAGATTTTAGGAATGTGAACCGTCTTGTCCACCATCCCGTTCCAGTACAGCTGGGAATGCTCCATGCGGTCTTTCATCGCCAAAGCACCCTTTCGGTTTTCTTCCATGTGAGAATTGATATGATCTTTATAAGTATCATATATCTCATCCCGTAAACTCATATATAATTCCTTTCTAATTCATCGTGTGATGGTTTTGGTCTTCCATTTTCCTCTTTTGTATAAAGCCAGAGTCAGGACAGCACCACTTACCCAGGTGATCATGAGGGACAGACCCATCATATAAAAATTGCCTTGAGGTCTATCCGGGGTTTTTGTCATCCATACCAGAAGATATGCCAGAGGAACACGCATCAGCACGGAGTTAAAGAGTGAGATCCACATAGGCGTCATAGTATCTCCCGCTCCTCTCATAACGCCGGAAAGGCATTGAATAATCTCCATGGCCACATATCCCACCAATAGAATCCGCATCACATTGTAACTGATGGTGATCAATTCTTCCGTGGAAGTGAAGATTGCCATGAGATGTCTGCCGAAAAGCAGAATCAGGAGTGACAAAACAGAACTGATCCCCATGGCAGCTATAGTTGTATTCCGGGTTCCTGTGACTACCCGGTCCATCCGGTCGGCTCCGATATTCTGGCCTGCAAAAGTTGTCATGGCAGTACCGAAAGAGAAGGCAGGCAACATAACAAAACCATCCACTCTCATAACGATAACGTTGGCAGCGATACAGGTTTCTCCAAAGGAGTTGGTCAGGGATTGAACCACTACCATGGAAAGGGAGATGATGGCCTGTGTGATTCCAGCCGGCAGTCCCAGCCGGATCAGCTTACCGGAATACTTAGCCTCCGGTTTCACATATCTCCATTTCAGATCAAACAGATCTTTCATCCTCATCAGTTTCCTTATGGTAAGGAAGGCTGAGACGAACTGGGCGATGATAGTGGCCAGAGCTACGCCGGGTACTCCCATATGAAAATAAGCCACAAAAACCAGGTCCAATACGATATTTATGATGGTGGCTACGATCAGGTATAATAAAGCAGAGATGGAGTCTCCCAACCCGCGCAGTACACCACCAAGGATATTATAATAACCCGTGCCCGCAAAACCCAGAAAGAGAATCGTCAGATAAGACGTACACCAATCTATGATGGAAGCCGGGGTACCAAGCAATGTCAGAAGCGGTCTTGCCAGTAACGGGCCGATGATCATGATTATGACGGAAGCGATTCCCGTCAGGGAGATACAGCTTCCGATGGAGCTGGACAGCTCCTCTCTCATTCTTGCGCCGTAATACTGGGAGACCATGACGGAAGCACCCACTGAGATGCCGATAAAGAGCACAAGCATCAGATTCAGGATCGGGGCCGCACTTCCTACTGCCGCCAGGGCGTTATCTCCTACATACCGGCCAACGATGATGGCATCGGCTGTGTTATACATCTGCTGGGCAAAATTACCGATCAACATGGGTAGTGTAAAGGTAAGTACCTGCTTTACGGGATTCCCCACTGTCATATCCACAGGGGAAAACAATTTCTTTATAAAACCATTCATAATCATCTATTCCTCTGCTTTTCCGGCCAGTTCTTCATAAATCCTACTTAAGTTCGCCGACTGCATCTTAAGAGTTGCAACGATAACAGGCAGTGAAGCTGACACATCATTGGTCTCATTGAGTGTGCGAACCTGGTCCGCAAGTGAATTCAGATTTTTGGCAATGACATCGATTCTGTCGATTGTTTCTCTATTCATAATATTTCCTCCTGAAATCTTACATGTGATATAATCTCCGATATATTGTAACAAACAATCAATATCTGTACAAGTTCTAATATCCTGCATCTGAGCATAATTAGAGGCCGCCATAAAGCAGCCTCTCTGATTGTTGAATATATTACATGTCAGGAATCTTGTCTAATTTGAACTGTTCGTGACAGGAAGCAGGTATTTTTCTTCATATTCCCTGAAGATATTCAGATATTCCTCCCCGGAGATCTCCATGGTATGTCCATGCATCTCGTCAAAAGCCCTGTCCGCTTCCATTCTTTTGATAATATGGAGAGAAACATTACCGGCGTGAGCACCGATACGGTCGAAACAGTTACCCAGGTCAAAGAAGACTGCGCCACTGATGGCGTTACAGATTCCTTCCTGAAGCCTTATGATATGATGATCCTTCATGACATCTTTCATGTGACCGATCATCTCAGACAAAGGTTCCACCCGGATGGCACTCATACGGTCTCTGTCCCGATAAGCACTGAAAAGTCTCTCCAAAGATTCCGCAGTAGCTTTCACCAGCAGTTTCAACTCCCGGTTACCCACCTCGGAAAAACTGATCTTCTCCGCTGCCATATCTCTGGTTTCATAAGCGATATTCATACAATAATCGCCGATTCTCTCCAGGTCGCCGATGGAATTAAGAATCTCAGAGATCATAAACTTCTTATCATCCGAGAGGGCAGACCGGTCAATCCTGATAATATAGGAAGTCAGAGCAGTCTCACAACGGTCCACAAAACGTTCATTTTTCTCCATGACTGCGAACTTCTCTTCCTCGAATTTATCAATAAATGATATGGCGATACCAAAGTTCTCTTCGATGTGTTCGATCATCTGACCCATCAGATTCCGGCACTGGTCCAGGGCGATAACCGGTGTCTGCAGCAGACGATCATCCAGTTTCATAAACTCTTTCTCTTCCTCGTCCTCGGGGTCTGACCCCAGAATGCGTCCTGTCAGATCCGCCATCTTTCCGGAGAATGGAAGCAGGATCAAACTGGTCAGGAGGTTGAATCCCAGATGGATATTCGCGATGTCACCTCTGTTGACTGTCTTGGCAAGAAATGGGATACCCACGGTGTAGTAGATGCCGTAAATCACTACAAAGAAGAACACCGCACCGAAGATATTAAAGAGAAGGTAACTTAAGGAAACCCTCTTTGCTTTTTTATTAGCACCAATCGCTCCCAGGATAATGGTCATACACTTTCCAAGGTTCTGCCCTATGATAATAGGGATCGCTGTGGCGTAGGTAATGGCTCCGGTAGCTGACAGAGCCTGAAGGATACCGACAGACGCACTGGAGCTCTGTATGATGGCAGTGATGAGAAGGCCTGCAGCGATTCCCAACAGGGGATTCTCAAAAGACAGGAAGATCTTCTGAAAGGCGGGAGATTCTTTTAAGGGGGCAAATACTGCCTCCATCATGGTCATACCGTAGAAAAGAACACCAAGACCAATCAGGATACCCGCCACGTCTTTTAGTTTCTTCTTTTTGGCAAAGAGAACGATGAAAGCACCCACTCCTACTAACATAGGTGCGAAGGAGGATGGTTTCAAAAGCCGGAGTACCAGGTTGCCCGATCCGATGTCACCAAGTCTGAGAATCTGGGCAGTGGCTGTGGAACCCACATTGGAACCGAAGACCACAGGGATTGCCTGCCCCAGTTTCATGATACCGGCATTAACAAAACCGATCAGCATAATGGTTGTGGCAGCCGAGCTCTGGATGATGGCAGTAACAGCGGTACCAAGGCCCCACCCCTTGATCTCTCCGACTCCCTTCTTCTTACTGGTAGTCAACGTTTCCAGAATCTTTTCAAGGCTGCCACCGGCAAGTGTCTCCAGGGATGATCCCATGAGGCTCATTCCGAAGAGAAACAGCCCGACACCTCCGAAAAGCTGTAAGATCGATAAAATATCCATAAAATTCCCCCTTACTGTCGTAAATCTCTCTACATAAGTTTATTATGTATAGCTTTATACCGTTTTCTCTCTAATTCTTTAAATAATACTGTGATCTCACCATATGGGTCATAATCCGGATCACATCCGATGGATATCAGGCTTTCGTCAAATTGACGGATCAGTTTGGCGTAATGGCTCTCCGTTTTTCGATAAGCCTTTCTAAAATTTTTGTTCGCCATGATCCCTTTATATATCTTGGGATGATGCTTCTTCGCATAATAAAGATAATGAAGGATGTAATATTTGAACTCTGCGTAAGCCTGTTTTCCATTTAAACCGATATCGACATAAGTATCCCATACATCGGATTCCAGTCCATATCTTTTATAGTACTTATACAGGGCTATATTATCATTCATGCCCCAATGGTAGGCACAAAACTCATCCATCAATCCATAGATACCATCTCTGTTAGCAGTAAGATTTGAATCCGCTTTACTGATGTAGACCGGATAACGGAAAGTACGGCAGCGTCTGGGTATGGACTTGGCCATCTTTTTTGAGCGGAATACCTTGGTAAACTTGACTCTTACCTTCTTCTTATTTCCTATGTATATATTATTCTCATAAAATGACCTGACATTGTTCCAGGTATATACATGACACTGTTCATGAACCGCAACATCGACGGTATCTATGATACGCTGCCCTGTATAAAACCAGTTCATGTAATCACTGTACTTATTCGTTGACTTCAACAGATAAGCACCGTTTTTGTCATATTTGTTGAGAAGTTTCATGACATTCTTCCGCGTGATACGGGCATTTATTCCGGGAACACCGGAGGCATGACCGGCCGTACATGGAGTCATGACAATAATACACACTGTCAGAATATAAGCAAGTATTCTTTTCCAGGTTTTAAGCCTCATAGACATCCTCCCTCATCTACAACGGAGTCCCATCGGGATCATTCAACACATAGATCTGACAGGACCGCATGGTCTCCAATGCTGCCAGATGCTTCTCCGGAGTAACTCCTGCACAACAGGCTGCATCCACGGATATCCTGACTTCCGGCACGGAAGCTTTCAACAGCAATGCATTGGATACGACACAGATATCTGTACACAGGCCTGCCAGTTCCACTTCGATCTCTTCTCTTCCGGAAAGATCTTTTATATATTCAGACAATGCCGTTGACCCGAAGGTAGGCTTCTCAAATATTTTTGCATCTTTGAGTAATTCCATGATGTCAGGGCGAATCTGCCAGCCCTCTGTTCCTCTGATACAGTGTTTAACCGGCAGGTTCCGGCCTTCCTGTGTCTCCATATAGTTTTCTCCATGGGTATCCATGGTGGCGATTACATCTTCTGTGGGATAGGATCGTATCTTCTCCTTTACTCTCTCCACGATGGCTACTGCTTCTTTGGTTCCCAGAGCCATATCGATGAAATCATTCTGCATATCTATGACCACCAATATTTTTCTCATCTTTCATCCTCGTCTGATTTAATTGTGATTTCGTCTTTTTTATTATTTTACTATGAGATAAATGAAAGTCCAAGATTAATTTCACCGCTTTTAAGACTTTCTTTGCAATATGCCTTTCTATTTTGTTTTCACAGACCTGATCTTGCTCCATGGACTATAATACCGTTTACCGTCGACTTTCATGAAAGTCCGGACACGGACAAAATACTTTCTGCCTGATCGTAATTCCGTCACTTTTTTGCGGACAGACCGATATTTCTTTATCGTTGCAGTTTCCTTTCCTGTGGTGAACTTCTTGTTGGTGGCATACATCACCTGATATCCTGTGATTCTCTTACTGGACATCCTGGCTTTCTGAATCTTCCATCTGACCACGAAAGAGGATTTACCTCTGTTCAGCCTGGTGATTTCTGTCCCTTTCGGAACAATCTTATAAGATGCTGAGACAGTACCCTCATATTTTCCTTTCAGAGTGGCTGTCACCGTATGAGTACCTACATTTATCTGGTCACCTTTATATTCCAGTGTGTAATCCGAGCTGTCCAGTTTCTTTTCACCAACCTGGATTGTCACAAGAGGTGTCTGTTTCTTTCCATTGTAGACCAGGGTTTTTTTCTCAAGTTTCATGGAGGCAGCTGTTCCATCCGGTTTAATCCGGAAGTCTGCATTGATGCTTCCTTCATAATTACCCATACCTTGAATTGTCACTTTGGCTTTGCCGGCTTCTATATTGTCCTCATAGGAAAGGGTGTAATGGACACCTTCCAGAAGAAGTTTTCCGTTGAGCTTCACTTCCGGTTTCGGGCATTTTTCAGTTCCGTCATAGACAAAATTCATTGCCGGATCTATGGTTGCAGTGGCAGTACTTATATCCCGGGCTTTTTCCAGATAGTATGGGATGGTTGCAGTGTGCAGTGATCTTATCCAGCTGTTTCCATTTGCCCTCTTGATATCCAGCGTGTTGATCACCATACCACGTACTCTTGTTTTCACATTGTCAACCATCAGGTTGCTGACGGAACTTATGACATATAACTTATCTCCCTCACAGCCCAGATACATCATGGCATGACCCGAGAATAAGAGTTCTGCACCAAGAGGTAATGATTTTATAATTTCTGTTTTCTCCTGGTCGGTTTTTCCTTCCAGATTGTATTTTCTTACCGGTTGAGCTGCCTGGTTTGTGGTGTTCCTTCCCAGCTCAAGGCCAAAGCACCGATAGACATCCCTGACATATCCGGAGCAATCCTGGGTGCTGAGCATACCACCCCAGCCATAGGCATTCCCCAATTGATTAAAGATGACTTTCGCAAGGTTTCTTGTAGTGAGCGGCAGGAATCCTTCGTTGACCTTACAGTGCTCGGAAATCAACGCCAGTTTATTCTCGAAGCTGCCGTCCTCTTTTCTGACCGGCATCCAGACCACATAGTTATTGTAGGCAAAACGATTGCTGATCTTGCCTGCCCAGTCGGAACGATCCGCGATCTGCAATCTGGTACCCATGAAGAGTTTTCTCCTGGAAGTCTCGGGAGCATAGTTTGATTCTTCCGTGGTGATCTTATCATCGTATACCACCAGGGCCTTATCACTGTCATAATTCCATGCAGACAACCATTCTGCCCTGTCTGCGCAGAATGCGATATCAGCTGTGGGAATCCAGCCGGACAGATAGGATGTATTCACATGGTAGTATCTTCCGTCCGCAGATTTGCCCCTTGCGATCAATGGCTCTCCAACAGTGACAGCAGACAGGTACAATGTGTCGAAATCAGGATCGGAGGGATCGTCCGGCAGGGGTTCATCTGTCGGAAAGGCCCTGAGTAATGTCCGGTTGCTACAGATAGCATATCCAACCGGCATGGACTCTTGAGCATCGGGATCCACACAGTTTTCGATCATTGGCCCGTACAATTCTTCCATCGCTGTCTCATAATCCAGCTTTATCCCGTCTTTATATTTTGCTCCTAGATCGTTGTAGGTGTAATCTGCATCTTCCTTGGCTGCATTTTTCAATTGCTGCGCCCGTTCGATTCCATTAAAAGTATCCCGGGACCAGGTGGACATATCCCACACGCCGGTGCCTTTTCCCTGGATGATATCCTTGTTGACCTGGTCTATCTCTTCCTGCTCAACCAATGTCAGATCAGGGTTTTTTTCTTTGGCAACCCAGTATTCGGGTTTGGACATAGCCGGGGTAACATCCGGCAGGTACATCGTATCAGCTGACACCTGACATGATAGCATTACTGACAAAATAATACCTCCTATTACTTTTATGAAGATTTTTTTCATATATTGATTCCTCCCATAGTTTCTTATCATCTTCCCTATACTGATAAATCTCTTTAAAAAGGGCAATCTCCTTCTGATAATACCATATTCAATATACAAAATCAAAATTCAGAACTCTCTCCAGACATATTTTTTAGATTAAATGAACAGGTTATCCTGGTCCTTTTATTGTGTCTGTATAATATATATGCTATAATAAACACCGTTGCTCATGAGCATTCTGACTGGAATAATGAACGAGGATTACCCTGTGGAGAAAAACCTGACAATAGAACGAACCAAATATATCATCGCCGTCGTTATGTATGGTACCATCGGCATGTTTCTCAGATATGTCAGTCTGCCCAGCGAGCTGGTAGCCATGTGTCGTGGATCCATAGGATCCGTCTTTATCCTTCTCTATCTGAAGAGCCGTGGTCAGGGCCTGGACTGGGAAGCCATCCGGGCAAACCGGTTCTGGCTGATTCTTTCAGGTATCAGCCTGGGAATGAACTGGATCTTTCTTTTTGCTGCTTACATCAACACCACCGTGGCTGTAGCAAGTTTGTGCAATTATATGGCTCCAATCATTATTGTCATTATCGCGCCCATAATACTTCACGAATCCCTTAATTTAAAAAAGATTCCCTGCGTGATCGCTGCTTTTGCGGGAATCGTTCTGGTCTCCGGAGTATGGAAGGGAGAACTGGGCCGGATATCCGGCGTATTCATGGGACTTGCCGCAGCCTTCTTTTTTGTTATCATGGTCATATGCAACCGCAAGATTCAAGGGATATCTGCTTATGTGAGGGTTGTTGTCCAGCTGGCGGTCTCAGCTTTAACTATCCTTCCTTATGTGATCATCCATAACTGGGGCAAGCCAATGCATATAGATGTTCGATCTATTTTGATTATCCTGATGCTTGCTATCCTCCATACCGGTGTCGCTTATTGTCTGTATTTCAGCGGAATGGCTACTCTCCCGGTTCAGGCACTGGCTGTCCTGGGTTATCTGGAACCGGTGGTCTCTGTTCTGTGTTCTGCTTTCTTCTTACATGAAGCCATGGGAATTGCTGGTTGGATCGGGGCTGTTCTGATTTTGGGAGCAGCAGTTATTAGTGAGATAAACAAAAAGTGAGGGTAACCCCTCACTTTTTCTAACGTTTATGATCTTTTATTATCCTTTCATACCCTTCCGGGTCAGTGGCCCCTTCCGTATTGATCAAAAGAATCACAGATTTTTCATCCATTTTCCATAATTCCTTCAGTTCCTTATCCTTCAAAATCTCCAGCAGCAAACCATATGTCACCGCGCCGGACTCCCCGGAGATGACCGCAGGATCTCCACCAAGGGGATTCGCATAAGCCCTCATCCCTTCTTTCGTGATACAGTCGTCACAGGCGCAATAAAATGACACACCATCCCGGAGAACAGGCCATATGATACCGCAGGGTGTCCCACAGTTCAGACCGGCCATTATGGTGATGGGATCTCCCTCCACCGTATGGGGCTCTCCGTCAGCCATTTCAGCTGACAGATAGATACAGGCCACCGTCTCTGGTTCCACGATGGTTATACATGGTGGATCATTCCGATACCTGTTGAGGTAATAAGCTGTAATTCCTCCTGCCATAGCGCCGACACCCGCCTGAAGGAAGATATGGGTCGGCCTGTCTTCTTCCATCTGATTCTCTATCTCAGCTGCCATGGTCAGGTACCCTTCGATGATTCGACGGGGAACTTCCTCATAACCTTCCCAGGAAGTATCCTGTACCAGAATCCATCCTTTCTCCTGTGCCATTTTTTCCGCATAGGCAACTGTCTTATCATAGTTTAAGTCAGTGATCACTACAGTGCTGGCTCCGGCATCCTCGATTGCTTTTCTCCTGGCTTCCACGGTTCCTTTTGGCATAAAAACATGGGATTTACATCCAAAAATGCGGGCAGCCCAGGCTACCCCTTTCCCGTGGTTTCCGTCTGTGGCAGTCACGAATTCTATCGCCTCACACTGTTTTCGGATCTCCTCTCTCTGAAAGTCTTCAAAAGTTGCAGTCGTTTCATTCATTTTAAATTTTTGGCAGAGGAGACGGAAAACAGCATAAGTTCCTCCCAGCCCCTTAAATGCTTTCAGGCCGAATCTGCCGGATTCATCTTTCACAAAGATTTTCCTGACCCCATAGCTGTGAGCAGCTGCAGTCAGGGATATCAGCCTTGTCTCCTGATACATAGGAAGACTCTTATGAAAATGCAAGGCATCTTCCGCTTGCTTTTGAGTGAACATCGTGTCACTATACCAGCCGGTGATTTCCTCTACCCCCAAAGTCCTGATATGGTCTTTCATAATTATTTTCATCTGTTAACACCCACTCTTTCTAATATCTTGAACGAAACTCTCTCTCATCTTCCACCAAAGGAATCCTGCGTACCTCCATGGAGTCAATCTGAACATATCTTCCCTGATTGATCATAGCAACCACCTGGTCGATCTCCTCTTCAGTCCCCTGAATTTCCATGCTGACTGAACCATCGTACTCATTTCTTACCCAGCCGGTCACTCCAAGCATACCTGCAGCATGTCTCGCTCTGTAGCGGAACCCGACACCCTGGACATA
>CADBOX010000179.1 GCA_902796415.1 uncultured Lachnospiraceae bacterium | reverse complement strand
TCATTTGATTTTAATCTTTTTCACCGCAGAATATGCCCCGTAATAAGTAATTTTACCAACCTTTCGATAAGCCCGTACGCGGAAATACATGGTTTTCCTGGACTTCAGCTTCTTTTTGGTATAAGTAACGGTTTTGGCCTTCTTGATAGTTGCAATCTTCTTAAAGCCGGAAGCTTTTTTCTTGGACATCTCTATCTCATATCCGGTGGCCCCGGTAATCTTTTTCCAAGTCAGTTTGGCCTGTTTTTTCTTAGAAGTAATCTTTTTAATCTTCGTTTTAGCCGGTGTGTATTTCTTTCTGTCTGCTTCTGCTTTTTCCTTAGCAGCCTGCTCTGCCGCCCACTGTATCATTTGCGCTTCCGTTGGCAGCTTGGCATATGCCTGTTCCACTTGTGTGGGGGTTGAGTCCATATTGGTAACAATGGATTTGGCACTTGCATAGACTGAGGCATATCCTTTTGCATCACAGATCTTTCTGTTGGCGTTATAGACTGCCATCCTCTTTGTAATTGCATCCAGATTAGGAAGGGACAGGCTGCCGGTTCTCCCGTTACCCAGATCAGCCCCAATACCATATAAGGTAAATCTCAGGCGAACTACATCCCCGTCTTTCAGATAAAAATTGGCTGCCCCCACAGGCATATCCTTGTTATTTATAAAAAACATCCAGCCTGCATTTGCTGAATATGAGAATTCATATAATCCAGGATAATAATTATTTTTCTCTCTTGCAGGAAGGAGGTCTCCTGTCTTCGGTGCATCTTCTGCCATATTCTGGATACATATAGGAACAGAACTATTCCCGTTATCCGCTTTATTAATTCCTGCAAGATACCATCCCATGGCAGACCCTATTTGACAGGTATATCCTGCCTGTTTAAGGACACGTTCCGTAACTGTAGAGGCCGGCTCATTGTCTTTGATCTCTACCTCAACAGGCTCCACCAGATATCCTTGTCCGATGGTAAATTTCTCTACGGAAAAATATGCCTTAGCTGCGTATGCTTTGGTTTTGTATCCCAAAGTACATGCCAAGAAAATAAATAAAAATAATATGAAGAATCTTTTATGCTTTCTTTGTTTCATATCTCTTACCTCAATAAAGCTTTGCTTATAATTAATATAACAATGGAATATCTCTGATAGTATTATTATATCATTAATAAGAATGACTCACAATCTGCTTATCTATTCATTGAATGTGGTTTTCTTACTTTATGACATAGAAAAACCCCCTTCCCTGGTCACCCAGGAAAGGGGGTACATATCAATCACTTCTTTACTTTTACAGTTACCACAATTGTCTTACTTAATGGATTATAGTTTGTGTCTCCTGCAGCTGTTATCCGAATCTTAATCTTGTAGACTCCCTTACGGGTTCCTTTCTTTATAGTCAGATTCCCGTTTTTCTTATTGACTTTCAGCTGCTTTTTCCCTTTGATCTTGACATAGGTTACTTTTCCTTTGGCATTCTTGACAGTCAGCACTTTGGAAATTGTCTGTTTTGCCTTTTTCACTTTCGCGTATTTAATCTTCGGGGATTTCACCTTTACTGTGAAGGACTGGCTGATTTTGCGGATTGAAAATTCTGCTTTCAGTTCGCCTTTATAATCTCCGATACCGGTTATGGTCACGATTCCGGTGCCCGCATTCGTATTGTTATTGTAAGTAATATTATAATCCACGCCCTCTTCAAGGGTCTTTTCTTCTATAGATACCTGGGGCTTTGGTTCCTTGACATTTCCGTCATAGTCAAATGCAGGAATGCTTGCAATGGAAGCCTTTTCTATTGAAATCCTGTGTCCGTTTTTCTCAAGGGCTGTCCAGGCTCTCATAACCTGCGTTTTCATATCAAGAATTTCTTCTGCTTCAGCATCCGGATTCCCCAAAATCTCATAGGCCGGATCTGTTTTCTCACAGAAGGCAGTGTATGCCGCAGGTTTATATATATCCGGGTCGATCTTGCTGTAGATATCCACCAGAGCTTGTGCCAGTTCACATATCGCATCACGAAGTGCCTCTCGTTTCGCTTCTTCAGCCTCCTGGTTTGTATCGGATAATTCAAGAAGGCGCCATGCTTTGATCAGTTCAGCCTGTGCCGCTTTCACATCCTCATCCGTCGCTGAATCATCTTCGAATAAGGCACTCGCAGCTTTGATCGCGTCATTTAGAGCTTTGATCGATTCCTGTGTATAGTGATTTTCCCCTGCCAGCGCAGCTTTTGCTTTTATGATCACATCGGTCAATTCCTCAAGGGCTGTGCTTCTTGCATTGATCACCTCAGGATCCAGCGGGGGAATATCGACATCCACCGTCATATCTTCCACACCATACATAGCGAATCTGCCGGTATAGCGTGCTTCTCCTTCTTCCGTGCTGGTAGGTTTTGTGATCAGCTGATATGTTATGTCTCTGGTTCGATCGATGTTAAAAATTTTTCTACAGTGACTGCAAGAACCCCACAAAACCATTAAAGAATTGTTCTCTGTCAAGTAATTTCTTTTAAGCGGTACATAATGCCGATGCATATTCATTACCGCTTCGCTGTTGCTGTCAACTGACAACATCAGATTAAATGCCGGAATCCTGTCGGATGGTTTATCTCTTTCTTTTGACCCGTACATGGGAAGGAAAAGCGGTGTGCTCCATGTATCACGCGCGAAAAACGGGTTTCTCTTTGACACTAATGTCCCGATCAATGTTTCGCTCGATATTTCCCCTTCATCATCTTCTTCTAGTTCTCTGTAGACCGGCCTGACTGCAGGATGGTGATTGAAATCATTGACCATATTGTCGGCTTTGTATTTCTCATACATGTTGTTATCAATATGCCAAATGAGGATTCCTCCTCCGAGGTCCTCTCCTTCCTCTGACGTGGCAGCCTCGGAGTAATAGTTGCTCATCCCCTTATCCCAGCTTGTGAATCGCCGGTTCTCGAACAGATAATACTCTCCTTCTTTTGCAGTATTCA
The DNA here is from genome assembly GCA_902796415.1 of uncultured Lachnospiraceae bacterium. GTDB lineage: Bacteria > Bacillota > Clostridia > Lachnospirales > Lachnospiraceae > Anaerobutyricum. The sequence goes on along the minus strand of CADBOX010000179.1, from coordinate 1,029 downwards.
GACGTGCTGCGACCGGCGCATCCGCCGAAGCATCACCTGATGCATCAAGGCTTCCTCTCAAGGACCATTTGTCGTTTGTATGTACATCCGGATCGTCTGACCCGACCTGCACAGGTTCCACCCAGCCAAGAAGGGCTCTGCTCCAGATATCCAGAGAATAAGGTATTGGACTGCCATCCACATCTGTTCCGTAGCAACCCTGATTCATCAGACTTAGAAAACTGCTGTCATAACTCCTCCAGGAACCGAAGTCAGACGTTGTGCTGTAAAGATCCGGAAGCCCCAGATAATGACCCAGTTCATGTGCCAGCGTTCCCAAGTATTCCTGCACATATTCTCCATTATTATCACGGTACTTTTCCGAAATCGCAATATAATCATCGATAATGACCCCATCGATCAGCGGAGCATCCGGACAAACCTGATATAGATTCTGATACTCTGAATAGGAATAGGCATGCGGCCAGGTATACATATACAGATCAGTTGTTTCACCGGCCTCATTCGCGGCATCTCTGCCTGCTACCACAAAGCCGATCGCAAGCTCGGAAGTATCGATCTTTCCGTCTTTATTGCTATCGTAGGAAGGAAAATCTATATATTCTTTGGCCTTGGTAAGAGCTTTGGTAAATGCATCAAGCATCTCAGAAGCCGATTCCCCATCTTCATCATCGGTTGACCATCCTCTGGTCTTGGTTTTATCCACGGAAACATGGATGACACCATCATTTACCACATCAGCGATATTGGAGTTGTCGTCCACTCCAAAGGCACTGGTTTCCTTCACAGGGCGGAAGGTAAATTTATTGAAAGACATATCCCGATAATATTGATCCAATGAGCGTTCTTCTCTAAAAATATATGAACCCCAATCATAATTATTGTCATAAGGAATATTATCTAAACCGACTACGATCATTACGAGCGGAATATACGACTCTGTATCCGGCTCTTCGATTTCTCCTTCTGCTTTTTTCCCCTTGATCTTAGGAATGCCGATATTTCCATCCGAAGGCAGATCCTCCGGCT
>CADBOX010000178.1 GCA_902796415.1 uncultured Lachnospiraceae bacterium | reverse complement strand
TGCTTTCTGCTTTAAGCCGTCAGAATATCCAGATTTCTCTGAAGAATTATGACTATTCAGTACTGGTTTCTGCAGAGACGGAGCGGGAAGATGCCATCCGACTTGTCACAGATTTCCGCAAGAGCGGGCAGAAGACGGAATGGATGTCCATGGCATCCGGAGATGATATCCTGGATTACGTAGCCTTTGCGATCTCTCAGGGAGCACAGATTATATATCATCTGGAAGAGGGAGAGATCACTATATATGATGACAATGCAAGAGTCATAAAGAAGCAGGGGATCGATGAGTTCAGAAGGGAGAACTGATATGAGATATTTAACCTTTGCCCTGGCGAAAGGAAGACTGGCGAAAACAGCCATGGCTATGTTCGAAGAACTGGGTATCACTTGTGAGGCCATGAAAGATACAGAGACCCGCAAACTGATTTTTGTCAATGAAGAACTGAAGCTGAAGTTTTTCCTCTCCAAGGCCTCAGATGTACCTACCTACGTGGAGTATGGCGCGGCCGATATCGGTGTGGTGGGGGAGGATACCATCCTGGAGGAAGGCAGAAATCTTCATGAAATGCTCGATCTGGGTTTCGGCAGATGCCGTATGTGTGTCTGTGGCCCCGCCTCTGCCAAGGAGAAACTGCAGCATGGAGAACTGATCCGTGTTGCAAGCAAGTACCCCAACATTGCCAAAGATTATTTTTACAATAAGAAATTGCAGACTGTGGAGATTATAAAGCTGAACGGTTCTGTGGAACTGGCTCCCATCGTCGGACTCTCTGAAGTGATCGTCGATATCGTGGAGACCGGGTCCACTTTAAGGGCAAACGGTCTGGAAGTCCTGGAAGAAGTGTGTGATCTTTCCGCCAGGATTGTGGTCAATCCCGTAAGTCTTAAAATGGAGCAGGAAAGAATCCGGAGCTTATTATTAGATCTCAGAAGGCTGAGAGATGAAAAACAGGCATGATAGGAGTTTCATGATGAGAAAACAGATAGTGGACAAAGAAACAACAAAAAATATACTGGATGATCTGTTGAAGAGAAGTCCCGGTCATTATGATCAGTATGCCCAGAGAGTACAGGCCATCCTTGACAACGTCAAGACAAATGGAGACAGAGCTTTATTTGAATATACTTCCCGATTTGACGGATGTCTCCTGACGCCTGATACGATCCGGGTAACGGAAAAAGAGATCGCAGAAGCCTATGATAAGGTGGATCAGTCTTTGATCAATGTGATTCGCAAGGCACTTGACAATATCAGGCGATTCCATGAGAAGCAGCGACAGAACAGCTGGTTTGATTCCCAGCCTAATGGTACGATCCTGGGACAGAAAGTGATGCCTCTTGCCTCCGTCGGAGTTTATGTACCGGGAGGAAAGGCAGCCTATCCATCTTCTGTTCTGATGAACATCGTCCCGGCAAAAGTTGCGGGGGTTGAGAGAATCGTGATGGTGACTCCACCGGATAAAAAAGGAGAGATAACTCCGGCTACCCTGGTTGCTGCCAATGAAGCGGGGGCCACCCACATCTACAAAGTCGGAGGAGCTCAGGCGGTTGCAGCCTTAGCATATGGAACTGAATCCATCGCCAAGGTAGATAAGATCGTGGGACCGGGTAATATCTACGTCGCCCTGGCCAAGAAGGCTGTGTATGGTCATGTCAGCATCGATTCCATAGCAGGGCCCAGCGAAGTGCTGGTCCTGGCAGATGAGACAGCCAATGCCCATTATGTGGCTGCGGATCTCTTATCCCAGGCAGAACATGATGAACTTGCCAGCGCTATTCTCGTGACGACCAGTCAGGAGTTGGCAGATGAAGTGGAAAAGGAGATTGAAAGATATCTTACTTATCTCTCCAGGGCGGATATCATCAGAAAATCACTGGACCAGTTCGGTTATCTGCTGATCGCCGAAAATATGGATCAGGCCATAGAGATCACCAACAGTATCGCCTCAGAACACCTGGAAATCGTAACCCGTAATCCCTTTGAAGTGATGACCAAGATCCGCAATGCAGGAGCTATCTTTATGGGAGAGTACAGCTCGGAACCGCTTGGGGATTATTTTGCAGGTCCAAACCATGTACTGCCCACCAATGGGACGGCCAAGTTTTTCTCGGCATTATCCGTGGATGATTTCGTGAAGAAATCCAGCATTATCTATTATTCCAGGGAAGCACTGCAGTCGGTTCATGATGATATTGAGACCTTCGCAGAGGCGGAAGGCCTGACTGCTCATGCCAATTCTATCCG
>CADBOX010000177.1 GCA_902796415.1 uncultured Lachnospiraceae bacterium | reverse complement strand
TTGTTTTATTCTTTCTTTGTTTATGATATGATGATACAAGAATAAAGCAGTTTTTGTTACTTTCCGATCTGCTCTGGCTGATCATAGTCTATTATCTTACAAACACCCAGGTGTGTCACAAAGCTTTATAAATTCATAATTTCCCAGAATAAGACAAACTGAAATACTGCATGACGAAAACAAGGAGGTCATTTTATGGAATACGCCAAGATGACGATTGCCCAGCTGCGCGCGTTGGCGAAGGAAAAGGGGATGACGAAGATCTCCACTTTGAAAAAAAACGAATTGGTTACACGACTGGAACAGGAAGATTCCAAAAATGATGTGAAGACAACGGATTCTGATGATTCCGCAGAAGAACAGGTTATACCGGAGAGGGCTTCGGAAGAAAAACTTCAGAGCCAGGAAGTAAAAGAGCCCAGGGAGTACGCTACAGGACGGAACCAGAACGGGGAGAATCCCATGAAGGCGGAAGGTATCCTGGAAATCGTGGAGGGCGGTTACGGTTTTATCCGAAGTGAGAATTATCTGAGCGGGGATGATGACGTCTATGTATCCCATTCCCAGATCCGTAAGTTCAACCTGAAGACAGGAGATATCCTCAAGGGAAATATCAAGTTTAATTCACCCAATGACCGTTATGCGGCCTTGATCTATATCGAATCCGTGAACGGGTATAAACCCTATGAGGCACAAAGACGTAAGAACTTCGAGGATCTGACCCCCATCTTTCCAAATGAACGGATTCGTCTTGAGATTCCGGGAGGACCGGTCTCTGTGCGTATGCTGGACCTTTTGTCTCCCATCGGTAAGGGGCAGAGGGGTATGATCGTTTCCCAGCCGAAAACGGGAAAAACCACCCTGCTGAAGCAGATTGCCAAAAGTATCGTCCAGTCGGAACCTGACATGAAGGTGATCGTCCTTCTGATTGACGAACGTCCTGAGGAGGTAACTGATATCAGGGAGTCCATCGAGGGTAAGAATGCGGAAGTCATCTATTCCACCTTTGATGAGTTGCCGGAGCACCACCGAAGGGTATCTGAGATGGTACTTGAGAGGGCAAAACGACTGGTGGAGCATCACGAAGATGTGGTGATTCTTCTGGACAGCATCACAAGACTTGCCCGGGCTTATAATCTCATCGTTCCACCAAGCGGCAGAACTTTGTCCGGCGGGTTGGATCCGTCGGCTCTCCACATGCCCAAGAAGTTCTTCGGCGCAGCCAGAAATATGCGGGAAGGTGGCAGCCTTACCATTCTGGCCACCGCTTTGGTTGATACCGGAAGTAAGATGGATGACGTGGTGTTTGAGGAATTCAAAGGAACCGGCAACATGGAGGTAGTCCTGGACAGGAGACTTGCTGAAAAACGTATCTTTCCTGCCATCAACATCCAGAAGTCCGGAACCAGGAGAGAGGATCTTCTTCTGACCAAAGAGGAGCAGGAGATCGGTTATGCCCTCCATAGAGAGATGTCCGGCCCTCGTTCCGAGGAGAACATGGAACAGATTCTGAAGATATTCAGGAATTCCAGAACCAATGCTGAATTCATCTCCACCATGAGACAGTCTCTTTTGAGGAGATAATTTCGGTAAATATGATGAAATCCCTGCCGCTGGACAGGGAAGGAGAAAGAAGATATAGTAAACAGGAGTCGTTATGTTTAAGAAATATTTATATGTGTTTTTAATTTCGATGGTTCCCATCGTGGAACTTCGTGGAGCCATTCCGTTTTCACAGGCCATTGGCCTTCCCCTGATACCCAGTTATATCCTGGCTATAATCGGAAATATGATTCCGGTGCCCTTTATCTACTTTTTTGCCAGAAAACTGCTTAACTGGATGAGCGAGCGGCCATCTGTGATCGGGAAAGCGGGAACTCTTCTTTTGCAAAAAGGGGAGAGAGGTGGTAAAACCCTGGAGAAAAAGGCAGGCAAAAACGGTATCTTTCTTGCTCTGCTGCTCTTTGTAGGGATTCCGCTGCCGGGGACCGGAGCGTGGACAGGAACCCTGGCGGCCAGTATCCTGGAGCTGGATTTTAAAACCAGTGTCACCGCTTGTATGGGAGGAGTTCTGTTAGCCGGTATCATTATGAGTTCGGGAAGCAGGATCGTCATGTGGATTATGAGTCTGTTCTGAGCGAAACGATCAGGTTTCCTGGTGAGTAAGGATTGAAATTGACGGAGAGAAGGAAAAGGAGGAAGTATCATTATGATGAGAAAAGGGAATTTTATAAGCAGAATGTATGGATTTGACAGTCTGTCCATCTTCTTCCTGCTGGTCTGCTGTATCCTGAATCTGATCACCTTTGCACGTCCTTCCGGATCCTTTTTATATCTTGGAGTCGTCGGTTATGTGTTTCTGATCTTATGTGTGCTACGGGCAGTCTCCAGTGATCACGAACAGAGACGAAGAGAAAATGAAGTGTTTCTTGACCGGCTGAGCCCCCTGTTTCGTGGGCTGGATCAGAGAGAAGAAGAGAGAGGGCAGAAAGAAATTTTTAAATTCTTCAACTGCCCGGAATGTAAACAGAGAATACGTGTTCCGCGGGGGAAAGGAAAGGTTGAGATCACCTGCCCGCAGTGCAGCGCGAAGTTTATCAAGAAGACCTGAGACGATCTGCGGCTTTTTTAGAATAGATGCAGCCACAGTAGTCCTGACGATAAAGACCATATTCTTTTGATAATTCGATGGAGCGGAGATATCCGCTCCTTTTTTTGAAGTCAGAGGGTAGATGGGACACTCCGTATCTGCCGGCAAGCTCTTCCCCGATCTCATTGATCCACTGGGCATTTTTATGTGGACTGATGGAGAGGGTGGTGGCAAAGTAATCCGCATGATGTCTGACGGCCTCCCGGGCTGCTTCTTCCATGCGAAGTTTATAGCAGGCATGACAACGAAGTCCCCGTTCCGGGAGCTCTTCCATCCCCCGGGCCATGGCAAAAAACCGTTCCGGATCATAAGCTCCTTCTAGAAAGCAGATTTCTTCTTCGTAACCCGCTTCTTTCACAAAACGGCGGATTTCTTCCACACGTCTTTGGTATTCTGCTTCCGGATTTATGTTGGGATTATAGTAAAACAGAAGGATCTTAAAATAGTTATGAAGGTATTCCAGCACGTAACTGGAGCAGGGTGCGCAGCAGGCATGGAGGAGCAGAACAGGTTTATCCTCCTCCTTCTCCAATTTCTCTATGATCTGATCCAGTTGCTTCTGATAATTTACTTTAGCCATGGGCTCCCTCCTATTGTGTATGATCTGATTTCAGTATTGTCGCATATATAACGGCAAAAAGCAACATCAGCATGAAACAGGAATTCTTGTAATTATGTACATTTTGTGGTAGAATTGGCTGAATTGTATCATGCGATATCAGGAGATTCAGGGAATCGGGAAGAGCCTCTATGGGAAACAGATTTCCATGAAAAAGAATTGAAAGAAAATCTCAAGATTTACATTAAAATGTGAATATTCTTTTAATTCTCTTTCTCAATTGGTGATTTTTAGCAGGATTTATGATATCATACCTAGGGTGATAATTACATTATTAGGAGGAAGCATATGTTTCGAAAAAAGAAAGCAAAGGATGAAGTGACACAGAGAGCCTTTGTTGACGAGCATATAGATATATCTGACGACTGGTCGGAGGAGGAATCTCTCAATGATCAGGAGAAACTGGAAGTTCTGGAAGAACTTGAAGATCTTGACAGCAAGGATGACGGGAAGGATTCCGGGAAAAAAGAAAAAAAGAGCAATACCTTCGATATCGGCGATGGAGAGTATATGATCGAGGATGAGAAAAAGATATCCGGAAAGAAGATTGCTGCTATCGTAGCAGGCATCCTGCTGCTGGTCGGTGTCGGGATTTTTTTCCTTGTCAAAAACATGGGGGCCGGAGAAGATAGCAAGGTTTACGTGGAATCTGTCGGGGTTATAACCGGGTTAAGTGCTGCCAATGGCGGGGCAAACCGGTATACCGGAGAGGTGGAGGCCCAGGAGTCCTGGAAGATCACTCTGGATGCCGACATGTCCGTGGAAGAATGCTATGTGAAGGTCGGCGACGAAGTAAAAAAAGGTGATAAGCTGTTCAAATATAACACAGAAGAGCTCAAGCTGAATAAGGAGAAAAAAGAATTAGAGCTGGAGACTATGCAGAATGAGATCAATCAGCTCACCAGAGA